>NZ_JZIR02000007.1:0-91807 GCF_000961955.2 Hymenobacter sp. AT01-02 | reverse complement strand
GGGCGTGCTCAACGAGGGCGGCGGGCGGCGGGTTTAGGTGGGCAGAGACGCCAGGCGCAAAGCCTAACGACGCGAGGCGGGTGGTTACGGCAGATTGCATCATAAAGCCGAAAACAGGGGGTTGGGTGGGAGTTGGAAGTGTAAGGGCGGAGGGTTGGCTACACGCATCGGTAGCCGATTGGGTACGAAAAGTAGCGAAAATTCGCTAACTAACAAATGGTAGTTAGAGCCATGCCTAACAAAGGGGGCCTGCTACTCAGGGTTAGGAAACTTTTGTAGCTTTACCCAACTGCCTTGCAGATATGGCTGCTTGCTTTTCCCTCTCACTTCTTTTTTATTGCCTTTCATGCAAACAACCTCCGCTGTTCAGGAGCCACCCGTAATGCGGCAAAGTCACCCGCCTGGCCTCTATTTGTTGTTCTTCACCGAAATGTGGGAGCGGTTCAGCTACTACGGCATGCGCGGCTTGCTGGTGCTGTATCTAACCAAGACTGCCCTCGAAGGAGGACTGGGCATTCCGGAAGCTAGTGCAACGCTCCTGTATGGCTACTTCACCGGTTTTGTTTACTTCACACCTATTATTGGTGGCTGGATAGCTGATAAGTTTATTGGCCATCGCCGCGCCATTCTCATTGGCGGTTTAACGATGGCAGTTGGGCAGTTTTTCCTGTTCATGCAGCCGTCGTTGTCTACGCAAGCCGCTGCCTTTGGCATGCCCTGGCCTACCATGCTAGGGCTACTGCTGCTAATTTTAGGCAACGGCTTCTTCAAGCCCAATATCTCGACTATTGTGGGTAAGCTCTACCAGCAGGGTGACCCGCTGCGCGACGCTGCCTTCACGATTTTCTACATGGGCATCAACACGGGGGCATTTATTGCACCACTAGTATGCGGCTTCCTGGCTGAAAACCTGTTTGCTACCAAAGACGCTAGCGGCGCCATCCTCAGCTACGGGTTCCGATATGGTTTCTTGGCTGCTGGTATCGGTATGCTCATTGGTCAGTTGGCATTTAACCTGCTGGGCCGCAAGTACCTCGGCGACGTGGGAATGTACCCCGAGGGCCAGAGCGCGGATTCCACTAAAACCACTGTAAAAGAGCCGCTTACCAAGGAAGAGACCGACCGAATGGCGGTAGTTTTCATCATCACCTTGTTTGTAGTGTTCTTCTGGGCTGGCTTCGAACAAGCTGGTTCTTCGCTTACGCTCTACACAGATAAGTACATCAACCGTGAAGTAGCGGGCTTCCTAATCCCTACCTCATGGTTCCAGTCAGTTAATGCAGGCTTTATCGTACTGCTAGGCGCGCCCGTAGCGGCCCTATGGGTAAGCCTCGGCCGGCGTGGCAAAGACCTGAGTATTCCCGTGAAAATGGGCTTGGGTATGGTGTTGCTCGGGGTAGGCTTCCTGTTCATGGTAGGAGCCGTTATGCAACGCGGTGGCGATGTTGCTGATCAAACTATCAAAGCCAGCATTTGGTGGCTGATAGCTACCTACTTCTTTCACACGGTAGGCGAGTTGTGCTTATCGCCGGTAGGCTTGTCCATGGTGTCACGCCTGTCGCCGCCGGCACTTACCTCAATGCTGATGGGCGTGTGGTTTTTGGCTCCCTTCGTGGCGCAGATTGCTGGCGGCTACATCGCTAAGTATGTAGAAGAACTGGGCGCCCTTAAGGTGTTCGGCCTCATTGCTGCCTTCGTAATCTTGGCCGGTCTCATCCTGATTGCCATTGCCAGAAAGCTGTTCCGTATGATGCACGGACGCGGCTAAGCTTCTGCCTTACGCACGCACGCAAAGAAGGTCTGCCAGATGCATCTGGCAGACCTTCTTTTTGAAGCACCCAGCAAGACAAGTAAGGGGGATATTCAACTTCCTTGCCCAAACCATTCTTTCCGTGTAGTTCTAAGTGCTTGCTGTACATCCAGCATGATATAGAAAAGCAAAAGGCCCGCCGGATTCCTATCCGACGGGCCTTTTTACTGGTCAGCGTACTGACAGGGAAGCTGATTACATCATGCCGCCCATGCCGCCCATGCCGGGAGACACGGCGCCAGCGCCTGCTTTCTCATCTTCTGGCTCATCCGAAATTACGCACTCAGTGGTCAGGAGCAGGCCGGCAATAGAAGCGGCATTCTCCAGGGCCAGACGCGTTACCTTGGTTGGGTCGAGGATACCAGCAGCCATCAGGTTCTCGTAGCGGTCTTCGCGGGCGTTGTAGCCGTAGTCGGCTTGGCCTTCGCGTACTTTCTGCACTACTACCGAGCCTTCACCACCAGCGTTAGCTACAATAGTGCGCAGGGGCGCTTCAATGGCCGTACGAATGATGTTCACGCCAGTACGCTCGTCGCCATTCAGGGTGTCAACGCTTTCCAGCGCATCCAGGGCACGCACTAAGGCTACACCACCACCAGGAACAACACCTTCTTCTACAGCAGCACGGGTAGCGTGCAGGGCATCATCAACGCGGTCTTTCTTTTCCTTCATTTCTACCTCAGTGCTAGCACCGATATAGAGGATAGCCACGCCGCCCGACAGCTTAGCCAGACGCTCTTGCAGCTTCTCTTTGTCGTAGTCAGAAGTAGTAGTGCCGATCTGCGCCTTAATCTCGTTTACGCGGCCGGTGATACCATCTTTGTCGCCACGGCCGTTTACAATGGTCGTGTTGTCTTTGTCGATGATAACTTTCTCAGCCTGACCCAGGTACTCCAGGGTAGCGCTGTCCAGCTTGTAGCCGCGCTCTTCCGAAATTACGGTACCACCAGTCAGCACAGCAATGTCTTCCAGCATGGCCTTACGACGGTCGCCGAAGCCAGGAGCTTTCACAGCAGCAATTTTCAGCGAGCCGCGCAGCTTGTTTACTACCAGGGTAGCTAGTGCTTCGCCGTCTACATCTTCCGAGATGATAACCAGGGGCTTGCCAGTTTGAACAACCTGCTCCAATACGGGCAGCAGCTCCTTCATGGTGCTCACCTTCTTGTCGTAGATGAGGATGTAGGGGTTGTCGAACTCAGCCTCCATTTTCTCCGGGTTGGTCACGAAGTAGGGAGACAGGTAGCCACGGTCGAACTGCATGCCTTCCACCGTTTTTACTTCGGTTTCAGTACCACGAGCTTCTTCTACCGTGATAACGCCTTCCTTGCCTACTTTGTCCATGGCGTCAGCAATCATTTTGCCGATTTCCATGTCGTTATTGGCCGAAATAGCGCCTACCTGGGCAATTTCTGACGAGTTCTCGATTTTTTTAGACTGGGCTTTCAGGTTAGCAACAACAGCCAGTACAGCTTTGTCGATGCCACGCTTCAGGTCCATGGGGTTAGCACCAGCGGCTACGTTTTTCGAGCCAGCGGCATAGATAGCCTGGGCCAATACAGTTGCAGTCGTCGTACCATCACCAGCCTGGTCAGCCGTTTTGGAGGCAACTTCTTTTACCAACTGAGCACCCATGTTTTCAACTGGGTCTGAAAGCTCAATTTCTTTGGCTACTGTTACACCGTCTTTGGTGATGCTTGGGGCGCCGAATTTCTTGTCGATAACCACGTTGCGGCCTTTGGGGCCCAGGGTTACCTTCACAGCGTTTGCTAGCTTATCAACGCCGCGCTTCAGTTTGTCGCGGCCTTCGGTATCGAATTGGATGTTCTTAGCCATCTTGGGTTCGGGTGTTTAGAGTCGGGAGGGGGAAAGCTTACAGTACGGCGAAAATGTCCGACTCCTTCATAATGAGGTAGTCTTGGCCATCAACGGTGATTTCAGTGCCGGCATACTTGCCGTAAAGCACTTGGTCGCCGGCTTTAACCTGGGGCTTGATGGTGGTACCGTTGTCGGCTACCTTGCCTTCGCCTACGGCAACTACTTCGCCACGCTGGGGTTTCTCCTTGGCCGTGTCGGGGATGATGATGCCCGATTTGGTTTTTTCCTCGGCAGCGGCCGGCGCGATGATTACGCGGTCAGCCAGCGGTTTGATGCTAAGCGACATATTGTACGTTTTGGTTGAAAGGTTTACTTGAAGTAAGACGGTGACGGCGGTGCTGCACTTCTTATGCCAGCCCTTGCAAACCTGACAGAATGGACACAGGCAGCCGTTTTTCGGTCAGGTTTGCACCTTATCGTTGTCAGACGTGGCAGATAAGAAGGCAGCAAGCATCCGTGACAGCCCGCGCGGCTGTACGCCTGGCAGGCGCTAGGGTTGGACTTGGCGGGGTAGAAAATTCGGGGCTGTATGTTGTGTCGCTCTGATTTGAAATTGCCGCTAAAGCAACAAGCCGATAGCTCCAGCTAAGGAACTACCGGCTTGCACGCCGAAGCAAAAACTAGGTTACTGACCTGGAGCCGGGGCCGGCTGGGTAGTAGCAGGAGTCGTTTGGGGAGTACCTGCTGGAGCAGCAGCACCAGGAGCGGTAGCACCACCGGGGATGGCTGGAGCAGGCGTGGCAGGAATACGCGTTTCCAGAGCCTTCTGCTGGTTTACGCTGCGTACAGGGCCAGATTGGTTGCCGTCGTCGATAACGTGGCTGCCAAGGCTAAGCACCATCAGGCCGATGGCAAAGCCCCAGGTTAAGCGCTCAAGCAGGTCACCCGTCCGCTTCACACCCATTAGCTGGGCTGCGCCACCCGAGCCAAATTGGCTAGAAATTCCGCCGCCTTTGGGGTTTTGAGCCAGCACCACGAGGCCTAACAGCAGGCATACGAACAGAATTAGAACAATAAGGGCAGCGTACATCTACTCTGAAGGTTGTTTCAATTGTTGAATTAGATCGGCAAAGTACGCCATTTTTTCTGGCTGACGTTGCATCAGCACCTCATATATTTCAATGGCCTTGTCGGTTTTGCCCTGCTTCACCATGATTTTGGCTAGGCTTTCGGAAGCCAATGTGGGAGCGGGTCGCGTGCTCCGCACCGACAAGTCGTCCTGCTCCGTTGCTGTCGGTGGAGGCGGACCCGTCGTCGTTTTAATACGCGGCTTTGCCTGCAAGAAGCGGTTAATCAAATCAATAGAAGAAGCGGATGGCTTAGGACGATTTGCTTTCAAGTAAGCCAGTAGCAAAGGATCTGGCTCAAAGAACGCATCGGCCGGCAAATTCAGGGTGTACCCATCATGCGGCTCCAAGTCGTACCCGAAGCGGCTGCCAGCACTGAGCGCGTAACCAAGTTGCTCATCGGCTCGGAAGGAGGAATTTCCGCCCGAGGTAGCTCACCTGGTACTGTCGAAGGCTCATCGTCATCTTCAAGCCCAAGAAGTTGATAACTAGAAGGGGGAGGCAGCGCTGGTTCTACTAAGCCAAACTCGAAGCGTGAGATACCGGCTTCTACAGGTGGGCGGATAGGCGGTGCCGTAGCGGGCAACAGATCGTCCACCACAGGAAACAACTCCAACGCCTGTTCTCCTACGGTAGCGGCTTCCTCGCCTACAGACGTGGTTTGCTCAGATAGTTGGGTGGCTAGGGTATCAGCAGCGCCATCACCTTCTACTCCTAGGCTAGGTACAACATGCGCCGGTTCTTCTTGCTGGTTTACTTCAGTGGTAGGTGCTTCAGCCTCGTGTTGTGCTATTGGCAGTAAGATGACCTCCGTTTTTTCTGAAATGGAATTAACGGTCTCACTGCTAGCTGTTTCTACAGAAGTGTCGTCTGTATCGGTGCCAGGCGAGAGAACAGGTGTATGGTCATTCCGCTGTTCTGGCTGTTCTTGTTCCGACGTTGCGGGTATTACAAGCAGGTTCTCAGAGGCAAGTGGCAGGTAGGCTTTGAATATTTCGTCTGGCTCGGTAAGCGCAGGCTCTGCCAACTCTGGTTCTGTAGTTGCGGGTGCTAAATGGTCGGCCGCTTCCTGCTTTGGGTCAGCTGCCGGGCGTGACTCGGCAAGCGCTTCCTGCGGCGTCGTAGGAAGTTGATCTGCTTCTAGTTCTGTAACTGCCTCTGGAGTAGCTTCGGCAAGGGTAGTTGCAACTGCCGCGTCATGAACAGATTGTTCGAGCACGGGTGCAGCCTCCCGGACTGATGGGGCTGGGGTTTCCAACAACTGACGCAGGAGGTCCCGGTTGGCCGCATACGTAGCCGCTCGGCGCAAGCGCTGACTCGCTAGCATACTGCCCCGATCATGCGCTGCCTTCGCGAGTAAAACGTGTGCTGTCTGGCAGTACGGAAATGCGGCCGCCAACTGTTCCAGCTCCCGGGTTTCGGCGTCCGAAATCTCGCTTACGTGGTTCAGAATATGTAAAAGCGACGCGCGAGTCATTCAGACTGAAGTTGAGCAGGTGAAATAAGAAAAGAAGCCTAAACCTAAACTGCGGCCGTGCTAACTATGTGTTTTTCAGCGAAGCGCGGGAGCATACCACTATGTCAAGCTCTGCCGTACCCGCTGATGAGGGCGACAAAGGTGGCTATTTTAGCTCGTAACAGCATTGCCCAAACTATATAGCGGCCCGAAATCTTCCGCATTTGGGTGTTGCTTGGCTTCTCTGTTCGCTGGATGATGAGTGCGTACTCTACCAGTTGGCTACCGATTTATTGAACGTATCGGTAATAATATTACGGAATAGCTCCCGCAACGCCGTGGGGTCGTTGTTGATGCTCGTAATGTCGCGAGTGGCTGGGAATGGGCGCGTGGTTTGGAAGGTCTCCTCAAAGTCCTGCTTCGGGTCTTTGGTGTTGGTGAATTTCACACGCACCTGGATAGTCAACTGGTTGGCACCCGCTAAATCTTGACCGTTTTGCTGCTGAATGGCCGCAGGCGCAAAATCATAGGCAATAATCTGCCCATCAAATTGCAAGTCTCCATCGCGCGGCACGAGCTTGAGCGAGGTATTGCGTTGAAAGTAATCCTTGTATTCTTCCGTGAAGCGCTGGGCTAGAAAGGAAGGACCATTGTTGGCGTTGTTGGCAAACGTCGAGATGGAAATAGTTTTAATGGAGGGGTCGAGGGTGGTGCCGTTGAATGAATACACGGCGCATCCACCCAGCAAAGGCAGCAGGAGCACTAGTACGCCCAGCAGCCAGTTACGCTTGTTCCAGGTCATATTGCTTGAGTTTGCGGTACAAGGTGCGCTCCGAGATGCCTAGGTCGTGGGCCGCGTGCTTACGCTTGTTGTTGTGCTTTTTCAGCGCCTTAATAATCATCTCCTTTTCCTTGGCTTCAAGGGAAAGGGTTTCCTCTTCCGTCTCGTGCGTAATATCCTCCACCCGATGGGCTTCGTCTTCATAATCAGCCGCATCATCACGGTTAGTTCCCGGGAGTTGAGGATGTAGTCAGAGGTCGCCCCATCGGTGGGAGCCGGGCGCAGGGGCCGGGCTGCTGCGGGGTTACCGTCGTAAGGTGCTACGCTCACGTTGGTAAACAAGTGGCTGTTTTGGCGCAGGAGCTCCTGCGCTTCCTGGGGGCGCTGCCCACCAGCCAAATCCAGCACTAGCTTCTTGAGGTCCGTCATGTCGCGACGCATGTCGAACAGCACTTTGTAGAGCAAGTCCCGCTCGGAGTATGCGTTGCCAGCTCCATCGGTGGCACTGCCCGCGGCGCTTACCAACATGGGCAGGCGGCTGCTCTGGTCGGCGGGCAGGTAGTTGCGTAAGCGCCGCGAATCTACCTCGCGCTCCGTTTCTAGCACCGACATTTGCTCGGCCACATTCTTGAGCTGGCGGATGTTGCCGGGAAAGCGGAAGCGCTGCAATTCTTGTACCGCATCGGATGTGAGACTAATCGGTTTCACCCGATATCGGTCAGCAAAATCGGTAGCAAACTTTCTAAACAATAGATAGATATCATCGCCACGTTCACGTAGTGGTGGAACTGTAATAGGTACCGTGTTGAGACGATAGTACAGGTCTTCGCGGAACCGGCCTTCGCGCACGGCATCCAGTAAATTTACGTTGGTAGCGGCCACCACACGCACGTCCGTCTTCTGCACCTTGGAAGAGCCAACCCGGATGAATTCGCCGTTTTCTAGCACGCGCAATAGGCGGGCCTGGGTGCCCAAAGGCATCTCCCCAATTTCGTCGAGGAAAATGGTGCCGCCGTTCGTGACTTCGAAATAGCCTTTGCGGGCTTCCTGCGCCCCGGTGAAGGAGCCCTTTTCGTGCCCGAAAAGCTCGGAATCAATGGTGCCTTCGGGGATGGCCCCGCAGTTGATGGCGATGAACTGCCCGTGCTTGCGCGGAGACAGGGCGTGAATGATCTTAGAGAAGGATTCTTTACCGGAACCGCTTTCGCCCGTAATGAGCACGGTCATGTCCGTGGGGGCTACTTGGGCCGCCACCTGGATGGCATAGTTCAGCGAAGGCGCATTGCCAATAATGCCGAACCGCTGTTTGATGGATTGTATTTCGGAAGGAGTCAAGGTCGATGATTGGTTTTCGTGGGGAAGACGAAAAGCGGAGATAGTTTATTTTGGGAGGCCCGGATAAAACATCATCCTGAGCCGTAGCCGAAGGCTCCCGCCGTGCCGATAACTGGTTACCTAGTAACCGTTGGCAGTAGCAGAAGGTCGTGCACTAGACTCAGGATGACAGAAAGTTATACCGCCTCGCCCAGCAGGGTATTGGTTGTAGACTCATGCACTAGCACATCTACATAGTCGCCTTTTTGATACTGTTTTTTGGGGAAAATAACAACCTGGTTCTGGCTATTGCGGCCGCTCAAGTGCTCCTTGCTACGCTTGGAAAAGTTCTCGACCAGCACGCGGTGCACCCGGCCTACGCTGCGTAGGTTACGCTCACGGCTATGCTGCTGCTGCAACGCAATGACCTCTGCCAAGCGACGCTTCTTCACTTCCAGCGGAATATCGTCCTCCAGCTTCCGGGCGGCCAGGGTACCGGGGCGCTCGGAGTAGAAGAACATGTATGCCATGTCGTACTTGACGTACTCCATGAGGCTTAGGGTATCCTGGTGTTCTTCCTCATTCTCAGAGCAGAAGCCCGAAATCATATCGGTACTGATGGCACAGTCTTCGCCCAAAATCCGGCGGATAGCCTGCACGCGGTCCTCGTACCAGGGGCGGTCGTAGGTGCGGTTCATGAGCTTGAGGACACGGGAGTTACCGCTCTGCGCCGGCAAGTGAATGTACTTGCAGATGTTGTCGTGGCGCGCATGGTGTACAGCACCTCATCGGTGATGTCCTTGGGGTGAGAGGTGGAGAAGCGCACGCGTAGTTCGGGGCTCACGAGGGCTACACTTTCCAGCAACTGGGCAAAGTTCACGTGTTCCAGACCGTCCTCGGAGGCCCATTTGTAAGAATCTACGTTCTGCCCCAGCAGTGTTACTTCCTTGTACCCTTGAGCAACTAGGTCGCGGGCTTCCTGCACAATGCTGTGGGCGTCCCGGCTTCGCTCACGGCCCCGAGTAAAGGGCACCACGCAGAACGAGCACATATTGTCGCAGCCGCGCATGATGCTGATAAAGGCCGTGATACCGTTGCTGTTGAGGCGTACGGGAGTAATATCGGCGTAGGTCTCCTCCCGGCTCAGCAGCACGTTCACGGCCTTTTGGCCGCCATCTACTTGCTGAATAAGCTGAGGAAGGTCGCGGTACGCATCGGGGCCTACCACTAGGTCTACAATTTTTTCTTCCTCTAAGAACTTGGTTTTCAGGCGCTCGGCCATGCAGCCTAGCACCCCCACTAGTAAACCGGGGTTACGCTTTTTGTGGCCGTTGATTTGCGAGAGACGCATGCGTACCGTTTGCTCGGCCTTCTCCCGGATGGAGCAGGTATTCAGCAGCACTAAGTCAGCTCCTTCTAATTCCTCCGTGGTGTCAAAGCCTTGCTCGTATAGAATGCTCGAGACGATTTCGGAGTCGGAGAAGTTCATCTGGCAGCCGTAGCTCTCAATATAGAGCTTGCGGGTACGGCCCGTGCGGGTAGCCGGATTCACGCGTACCTCACCCGAGGGTTCGTGGGCATGCGTGGTTGCGTCCACAGCCGGCGTGGGTAAGGAGGGAGTATCGAGGAAATCGAGGGTAATCAGTGGTTGGGACATGGGAAAAGCCTCAAGTAGGCGTCAGCTTCACAGTTCGGAGAACGGCAAAGGTAGGGGTTTTAGCCTAAAAAATGACAGAATGGCAGAGCTCAAAGGGGCGGATTTCCGGCCAGGGGCCCTAAGGCAGGTAATCGAGTACGGCGCGCACGTCACTGACTTGGTGAAAGGCGAGACCTTCTAGCTGCGCGGGGTCAACGTACTCAAAAATCCAGTTGGCGTGGTAAGGTACGTGCACAGCCCGCAGCCCCAGCCGTGCTACTGGTAAAATATCAGATTTAAGAGAGTTGCCAATCATGATAAAATCGGCGGCGGTAGCTCCGTAGCGCGCCAGCAGGCGGCTGTAGGTGGCCTCATCCTTTTCACTGACTACCTCCACGTGGTCGAATAAGTCGCCCAGGCCCGAGCGGGCAATCTTACTTTCTTGGTCAAACAAGTCGCCTTTCGTGAGCACCATGAGGCGGTGGCCACGGTGGCGCAGTTCCGTGAGCACCTCTACCACGCCAAGCAGCGGCTCAATAGGATATCGTAGCAAGTCTTTGCCCATGTCCAGGATTTGCTGAATATCGTGGCCCGTCACGGCACCTTCCGTTAGCTGGATGGCAGTTTCAATCATGGACAGCATAAACGACTTGGCGCCGTAGCCAAACAACTGCATGTTGCGGCGCTGCACATCATTGAGTTGGGTGCTGATGCGAACTACGTCGCCACAATGGGCCAGAATCTCAAACAAGCGGGCCTCCACTTGGTCGAAATGGGGCTGGTTGGGCCAAAGGGTATCGTCAGCGTCGAAGGCAATGAGGAGGGGAACAGCCATAGCAGGAGCAATAGGAAAAAACGCGGGAAGTACCCCACAAAGGCATCAAAGTTATCGAACTTGCCGCCTATGAAACAGCAGATTGACTTAGCTACCTGGAACCGTCGTGAGCATTTTACTTTCTTTTCGAGCTTCGACGAGCCGTTCTTTGGGCTGGTGGCGCCGGTAGAGTGCACGCGGGCGCAGGCCGAAGCCAAACGACTTGGGGTGTCCTTCTTCTTGTACTACCTCTACCACTCGGTGCAAGCAGCCAATCAAATACCTGAGTTTCGCTACCGCATTGAAGACGGGCACGTGTACTGCTACGACCGGGTGCACGCCTCCGCTACCATTGGCCGGCCCGACCATACGTTTGGGTTTTCCTTTATTGAACAGCACGATTCGTTGGAGGAATTTGTGGCAGCAGCCAAGGCGGAGGTGGCTGCTGTACAGGCTAGTACCGGCTTGCGTCTGAGCGAAACCACCGCCCGCCCCGACGTGCTGCATTGCTCGGCCCTGCCGTGGGTGCGCTTCAGTGGTCTTACCCATGCCCGTAGCTTCAGCCACCCCGACAGCTGCCCCAAGATTTCCTACGGCCAGACCTACCAAGAAAACGGCGCCACCTGGATGCCCGTATCGGTAAATGTGCACCACGGCCTAGCCGATGGTTACCACGTAGGACAATTTCTTGCAGCCTTCCAGGAGCGGCTAGCGTAGCAAGGCCCACGGGTAAGCCCCAAGCTTGCGTTGCCCTTCGGCCGACGCGAAGGTTGGCGACCTACTCGCGTGTAACGCCCAGCACGGCTAGCAGGGCGCGAGCTTTCAGCAGGCACTCCTCATATTCATGCTCCGGTACAGAGTCGTAAGTGATGGCAGAGCCCACTTGGAAGCTGACATGACCAGTGTCGGGCCGGTACTGCAAGCTGCGAATAACCACGTTGAAGTCGAAGTCCCCATTGGGAAGCAGGTAGCCAATGCTGCCGCTGTAAAGGCCTCGGCGGCTGTGCTCGTAGTGCTCAATGAGTTGCATAGCCCGTATTTTCGGGGCCCCCGTCATGGAGCCCATGGGGAAGGTCGCCCGCAGTAGGTCTACTACGTCGGCGGTGGGCTGGGCTTGTGCTTGCACCGAGGAAATCATCTGCCACACGTGCTGAAACGGATACAAGCCAAATAGCTGCGGTACCTGCACACTGCCGGGCTGAGCCACGCGAGCCAAGTCGTTGCGAACCAGATCCACAATCATCAGGTTTTCAGCCCGCTCTTTCTCGTTATGAAGCAGGGCGAGGCGCTGAGCATCATCCTCGGCCGGAGTGGTGCCGCGCCGGCTAGTGCCTTTGATGGGCTGAGAAAGGAGGGTGCTGCCCTCGCGGCGCAGAAACCGCTCGGGTGAGGCGCACAGGAGAAACTGCTGCTGATGACGGTAGAAACCCGCGAAAGGAGTAGGAGACGCTGCGTTGAGACGAAGAAAGACATCAACGGGGTCAAGGTGTACTCCTTCAGCGGTAAATTCCTGGCACAAGTTAAGTTCGTACACTTCCCCATTGAGGATGTCTTCCTGCACGGCCCGTACAGCCGCCAAGTAATCAGGCCGCGGAAACCGGGGTTGTAGGGCTACTCCAGTTGGCGGGGTAGCAAATGGCAGGGGCGTAGCTATAATCTGTTGGAAAACAGCAGCCGGAGTTAGCGCGTCGGTCGCATCCGGCGCCACGTAAATTTCTACAGTATTGGCCTGCCAGCACAGCCAAGCGCTAGCATGGAAGAAGTGCAGCATTGGCCACGCTAGGCCCGTTGGGTGGCTGCTGCTTAGCGCTTCAATTTCATCTTTCACCTCATAGGTGAGGAATCCGCAGCGGGGTGCGGTAGTTGGTTGCTGAAGCCAGGGCCGCAGCTCAGCCAGGGAAGCTGGGCCTGCGCTGGCATCGGTTGCAACGGCTAGCAACTGGCGAAAAGCGCCTTGCGGGTAGGAGAGGCCGCTGGGCTCGAAGTACGCACAATACGTAAACTCGGCGGCCCAGTGTAGGGCCTGGGCACGAAAAGAAACAGGGAGTTCGGAAAGTGGAATTGAAAGCACGTGACAAAAGTACGATGCCGCCGGCCCAGGACCTTGAGGCGCCCCTTCGCAGAAACAAACGGTTGTCCATTACAAACAACACAAGCTGCCGAATCGGATAACGTAATCAGGTAGTAGGATGATTGATTACCCTTGGTCTAGCGCTGATTAGGGCTGCTGAAGCTCGCGTAAGGCTAGTTTAGCCTTGGTATCGGTGCTATTCTTGTATTCGTGCCGGGGGTAGCTGAGGGCCTTCTGAAAGTACATCTTAGCTGTATTCTTCTGCCCCTCAGCCTGGTATAAGTACCCCAACTGTAAGGCCGATTGTGGGGCGAAGTAATAGGGCGCATTGCCCGCTCGGGCTACGGTTTGGGCATAAAATAGCCGGGCCGAGTCTAAGCGCCCTAGCAAGTGCCAGGCGCGGGCGCGGCGGTAGGGTTCCTCTAGCTGGTTGCGGAGGGGGGTGCTTGTCGTAGGGCGGAAGCCATTGAGGGTATGCAGGGCTTCTCGGTAGTAGCCACCATCAATTTGCAAACGGGCGCGGGTGAGCTGCCTGTTTAGTGGAAGCTTGTCCTCGAAGAAACGCTGGGCATAGTGATCCTCCTCCAAAATAGTGCGCCCACCCGTGCCGATCTGGCGGCGGTACTGCTCGGCTGCCGCGGCATCGCCCCCCAACCAAGCCGCCAAATACAGTTTAAAGGCTGCATCCTTCTGGTAGTGTTGTCCGTGGTATTCCTGTAGAAAGAGCTGATTGGCTCGTAGCGAGGCCGCATATTGCCCCTGGTACAATAGCAGGTCGGCGGCCATGTGATGCAGGTAGGGAAGGGGCAAGTAGCCCGAACCGGTAGGACGCGCCCGATACGCCGCCAGCGCAGCATCGGTGCGGTGCTGCTTTTTCTGGAGGCTAATAAGTAGGTAGCTAACCAGCAAATTGTCGGGCTGCTGCCGCCGCAGGTTCTCTACTAGGCTCAGAGCGGCCTCCGGTTTCTTGTAGTAGGTTTCCTCTAGTACGGCTAAAATTAAGCGAGCTTCTAGTTGAAAGTCATTGGGCTGAGTAGCTGCTAGGCGCAGGTTGTACAGGCCTGCCTCCACACTGCCCGGCAGGCCTAGCAGCTTCAGAAACCAGCGGTACGACTCAGGCAAGGAGCCGATGAAGAACTGCATCATGCCCAATGTTTTGCGCGCCGGTAAGTAGCGGGGGTAGCGCCGCACTATCTGCTGCATCTGCTGGTAGCTCTGGCGCAAATTCCAAGCTCCCTGAGCTTCGTGGCTGAACACTACCTGGGCGGCGGCTTTATGCAGGCGAATTTCGGCTTGGGCGTATTCAGCCAGGGCACTGCCCTCGGCGGCCTGCTCTAATAAGCGAAGCCGACGGTCTTGGGCAGTTATTATAGCCTCGTAGCGACTGGCGTTCTGGCTGATTAAAAGCTCCGTTATTTCTAAGCAGTCGTAGACCAGCAATGTGCCAGGCGCAGTCGGAGGAGCATCCTGCAGCAGCGCGCGCGCCGGGGCAGGCCGCAGCTTTAATACCTCGGCGTAAGCCCGCGCCTGCATTGTAGTAAACCCAGGCGTAGCAACTCGCTCAAGCTGAGGCTGCACCGCTAGCCCAGAGCGAAAGGACGCGCAGAGCAGTAATATCAACAGCCCAAACAGCCGGCTGGCCCTACGGCCCCTTTCCTTACGCGCTACTGCGGAGAACACACTCATAAACAAAAAAAGAACGGCGCGAGGCCGTTCTTTTTAAAAGGTCAGGAAGTAGTTGCTACGCGTTGCGAGCCTCCACATCGGCCAGCACGCGGCCGCAGTGCTCACATACGATAATCTTCTTGTGGGCAATGATGTCGGCTTGGCGCTGGGGAGGTACGGTGTTGAAGCAGCCGCCGCAGGCATCACGCTTTACCGTTACCACGGCCAGGCCGTTGCGTACGTTGCCGCGGATGCGGGTGTAAGCCGTCAGCAGGCGTTCCTCAATGGGCTGGGAGGCGCCGCCGCGCTCATCCATCAGCTTCTTCTCGTCGGCCTCACTCTCGCTTACGATGACGTCCAACTCGCCTTTCTTGTTTTCGAGGTCCTTTTTACGGTCTTCGAGGCGCTGCTTGGTGCCGGCGATGTCGGTATTTTTGAGTTCGATCTGGTACTGAGCTTCTTTGATTTTCTTCTCAGAAATCTGGATTTCAAGCTTCTGTAGCTCGATTTCCTTGCCAATAGCCTCGTACTCGCGGTTGTTGCGTACGTTCTGCTGCTGCTCTTCGTAGCGCTTAATCAGGCCATCCGCATCCTTGGCGGCTTGCTTGCGCTGCTTGATCTGGTCGTTGAGGGCGGCAATTTCTTCGTCGAACTTGCTCACGCGTACTTCATAGCCGGCAATTTCGTCCTCCAGGTCGCGCACCTCTTCGGGCAGGTCGCCCCGTACGCGCCGGATTTCGTCGAGCTGCGAGTCAATACGCTGCAGGTTCAGAAGGGCTTCCAGCTTGCTAGAAACGGGAGTTTCCGTGGAGGGATTAGAAATCATAACGGACGGGGTTGGTGAGGGTCTCAGCAGTTAAGAGCGCAAAAGTACTCCCAAAGTTGTCGGCAAGCAAATCCCGAAAGATTTCGCCGGTGAATTGCTCGCTCTCAAAATGGCCAACGTCGCAGAGGAGCAGGCGGCCTTCTGCCTGGAAGTATTCGTGATATTTCAGGTCGCCGGTTACGTAGGCGTTGGCACCAGCGGCGCGGGCTTTGCCAATCAGAAAGCTGCCCGCCCCGCCGCAAAGTGCAACGCGGGTGATGGGTTGCCCAAAATCGGTGTGCTTTACTACGGGCACGCCCAGGGCGGCCCGGAGCCGCTGCCGGAACTCCTGTGGGCTCAGATGTTCGGGTAGGTCGCCTACCATGCCCGCGCCGACACCTTGGTGCTCGTTTTCTAGCTTTAGCAGTTCGTAGGCCACTTCCTCGTAGGGATGAGCCTGGCGCAGTGCCCGCAAGGCCGCGCGTTGTAGGTGCAACGGCAGCAGTACCTCCACGCGCTGCTCGTGGGTAGTCTCTGGCTGCAAGGGCGTGCCGGTGTGGGGGTGGGTGCTGGCACCAGGCGTGAATGTTCCGGTGCCATCCATGCGGAAGCTACAGTCAGAATAGTCACCAATCTGGCCCGCACCGGCCTGATACAGGGCATGCAGCACAGCTTCGGTGTGCGTGTGGGCACGTACGTCACAAGCTTACCCAGAATACCTGTTTTGGGGTCGAGGATACGCAGGTTTTGGAGGCCCAGTTTCTCGGCCAGCTTTCGGTTTACGCCCTGATGTACGTTGTCGAGGTTGGTATGGGCGGCATAAATGGCTACGTCGTGCTTGATGGCCTTGATGAGGGTCTGCTCTACCTCGTTGGCTCCCGTAAGGCGCTTGAGGGGGCGAAATACCACCGGGTGGTGGGCCACTACCACGTTGCAGCCCCGGCGTACCGCTTCATCTACTACGGCTAGCGTGCAGTCGAGAGCAATAAGTACGCCTCGCACCTCCATCTGGGGGTCGCCGCATTGCAGGCCGGCATTGTCATACGATTCTTGGTAGGCGAGGGGAGCAGCGCGCTCGAGCACGCGGGCTAAGTCTTGAACAGTGGGCATCACTACTATACTAGGTGAAAGACGACACAAAGGTGGTAAAGGAAATAGAAGGCTGGCGCGGCAGGAGTAGCCCCCTAACCAGTACGGCTGGTTCGCGTTGTGTTATCGTCGCCTGTCAGCAGTGTACTCTGCAGAATTTCCACATAGTGAGCCACGTTTTCGGCCAATGCCTTCCGCTTGTATTGCATCAAAAACCGAGGATGGTCAAGGATGTGGATTTGCTGGAATAAGCCTAGCTCGTTGTTTAGCTTAGTGAAGTACTGTCCATTGCGGCGGCCAAGGCAGATGGCCGCGTGCTGGGCCAGTCCCACCTCATGCACCTGACGCCGCACCGAGTCCTGGATGCTGGGCCAGAGTGCCGCCGTCACGGCCGGGGAGTCGTAGAAATTATAGTTTAGCCCTTCACGCAGGAGCACCAGAGGGTAGAGTGAGCCCAGAAAAAAATGCTGATAAAAGGCCTGTGGCCCGCCCATGGCTTCAATAACGGCCTGCACAAATTCGCTCGATGGTTCTCGTCGGCGCGGCAAGTCGTTGGCAATTCCCCACGTAGTTAGGGCTACGGGGTCCGTGAAGGCTACACCAGTGCGGCCATTGCCGAGACGGCCAGGGTTAATGCCCAAGAGCGCCACCCGGGGTTGGTTGCCGGTGTAGTAGCGCTGAGCAAATTGCCAAAAAAGCTCCCGTGGGGTAGACTCTTGGTATGGACTGTAAGCATGCACGCTTTCCGGTAGCGGCGTAGCCGGGGTAGGAAATTGCGTTAGGAAGTGTAGGAGCCGGTCGGCGAACATAGAGGTAGGGAGCAGAGTGGAACTGCTTGTACGGGGCAGGTCTCAGGTGGTGCCCATTCAAACCAGCCTAATTCTAACCACGGCCAAGTCGTCCATAGGTACAAGCGAGTACCTGTTTTCTAGCCGTTTAAGCTTGATGTTCAACATTTCACTGCGCTCAGTAAGCTCGTCATCTACCAAGAGATAGTGCGCAATAGCACGGGTGTCGGAAGGAGAGGAATCGGTCGATTGAAAGCTGTCGATGCCATCAGTAGCCAGGCCCAGGTTGGTGCAGGAAGTGGAGTGGAATGACTGCTTGTGTTGAGCCAGCCACTCTTCAAAGTGCTGGCCCAAATGATAAGCTAGGTAGTCGGGCTGGTTGTCCTGCTCAAAGCGGGTGATACGCTCATTAATGGCCACGGTAGCATCGCCCACTGCCAACCCATATACCTCCCCCGTGTTTTGGTCGAGCAGCGCCATGACCAGGGTCGTCAGCAATTCGTTGGTGTCGAGCAGCAGGTAGTTACGCGCCTGCTGAAATTCTCCAAACAGGGCCGCCATAATCTCAACCAGTTCCTGCTGCACGGAGGTAGCTGAGATATCTTCGTGAAATTGCTGGTACTGCCGCTCCTTCACCACTTTGCGAATGATTTTGGCCGCCAGGGTAGAGGCAAAATGACTTTCTCGCCCCATCGTACAGCCGTCCATCACGGCGCATAGCCAACGGCCGCTGCCCATTGGCTGCACCACGCTGAAATCTTCGCAAAAGTCAGCGTGGTATTCTCCTCTCCTGAGGAGCTGATATACTTCCATGCAGATACTACCTTCAAACAGCCGGGCTACTGCAGTAGCGGAGAAAAATCGGGAAACTGATTAGGCCATGAAGTGAAGCAAATATCTGGCTTTTCAGGAGCTTTTATGCCTGCCTCTAACGAGCTTCTTGCGCAATATGTAAGGGCAACCCGCCGGAAGCTTTGCGCAACCCGCTATTTTTGCGGCTCCCGTCGCTTCTTTGCCTGCAATGCCTTCTCTGCTCACGCTTGTGCTCTTACCATTCAGCTGGCTGTATGCCACAGTGATGGCCGTGCGCAATGGGCTATATGCCACGGGCATTAAACCCTCAACTAGCTTTGCGGAGGTGCCCGTTATCAATGTGGGCAACCTGCGGGTGGGAGGCACCGGCAAAACGCCCCACGTAGCGTGGCTAGTGAATTGGCTGCTAGCCCAGGGGCAGCGCCCGGCCATGCTGAGCCGGGGCTATGGGCGTCGTACCCAGGCTACCGCCTGGCCAGCGCCGCCGATACGGCCGCCACAGTAGGCGACGAGCCTCTGCAGCAATGGCGCCACTTCCAAGGGAGCGTGCCGGTAGCCGTATGTGAGGACCGTACCGCAGGCATTCGTCAGCTGCTGCGAGACGCGCCTGCTACCAGCGCGCTGGTGCTAGACGACGCCTACCAACACCGGCGGGTACAACCCTCCTTCAACATTCTGCTTACGGAACAGGCCCGACCTTTCTACCAAGATTTTGTGCTACCCGCCGGGCGCCTACGGGAACGCCGTGCCGGGGCCCGTCGGGCCGACTTGGTTGTTGTAACGAAGTGTGAGCCAACACTGTCGGAAGCTAAGCGCCAGGAAATGACGCGCTGCATCCGGCGCTACGCCCGGCCCACTACTGCGGTGCTTTTTTCAACTTACGAATACGGTGCGCCGGTGCCGCTAGCTGCCAACGCCCCGGCAGAAGGCAAGGAAATAGTGCTACTCACTGGCATTGCCCAACCTGCTCCCTTGCGTGAGTTCCTCGAAACGGCGGGCTACCGGATTGTACAGCACGCCCGCTTTTCTGACCATCATACCTTTAGTGTGGCAGAGCTAGAAGCGGTAGCTACGCAATTACAACCTGGACAAAGCGTTTTCACTACGGAGAAAGACGCCGCCCGCCTGCGCGAACCTGCGCTAGCGGCCGTAGTCGCTCGGTTGCCCCTATTTTACCTCCCCATTCACGTCCGGTTTCTTGCTGATGGTGCCGTCCGTCTGCCCGAACTGCTGATGCCCTACTTTCAGCCCCACGCTGTTGTCTGATTTGCTATTAATTTCGCTTCTTCGGGCCGTGGTGCCCACCTTTTGGCTGACGAGAATGTACCGCCAGGGCCTAGCTGTTGGGGCTACGCTGCTGCTGCTGCTGGGGCTCTTGCCCAATGCCCGCGCCCAGGTGCTCGACGACTCTACCAAAAACCGCTACGGTGCCCGCACCACCTTCATCATTCGGGAGGCCGATGTGCTACGCCAGGATACGGTGGGGCGCATGATTGATACCACGCTTACTCGCCTCCCGCAGGTGCGCTACTGGGTGCACGACTCCACGTTTTACCAGGACCTAGGCAACTTCGGCACTGCTGCTCGTCCGTTGCTCTGGCAGCCTAATCTAGAGTTGGGGGCCCGCCTGGGTCGCAACGTATTCGACCGGTACACCCGTAATTCAGCCACCATTCCTTACTACGATACTCGCTCGCCCTATACTTTCTTTCGCTTTAATCAGGGAAATCCCTACGAGCAAGTATTTGAACTGTCTTACACGCGGAGCCTCAAGAAGGCGTTTAACGTGGGCTTTGCCTACGAGCGGTTTGGTGCCAATAAAGCCCTAGCCGTCTCGAACACTAGGTCGTCGCAGGTAGAGCACAGCAACTTCCTGTTGTTTGTGCGTTACCAGTCGCCAAACGACCGTTACCACATGGTCGCCAACCTGAATACGTCGCGGCATCGGGCAGTTGAACAGGGTGGCATTCAGCCCTTGGCTAGTGACACCCTGGAAAATGGGCGCACCGACTTAAGTAAGCTCTTCGAGTACCAGCGGGAAGTAGTCAACCTAACTAATGCTCTTAACCGCGACGACCGGGACGAATTCCGGCTGACGCATACCTATCGCCTCTTAGGCCGTGGCCTCACCGTGTATCACACCTTCGACTGGCGGCGACAGCAGAATAAATACGTGGATACGAAGTTGGAGTCTCCCGGTGGCACCCCACTGTTCTATCCGCAATTTTTAGTCAGCAACGTGGCTACCGATGACCGGACCACGATGCGGCAGGTAGAAAATACTGTGGGCCTTATGGGGCGGACGGCCGCGGTAGAATATCGCCTGTACGGCCGTCAGCGCTACCTCACCCTCACCGATCAGTATCGGCAGGGCAGCACGGAAGGGGTGGAAGTAACCGCTTTCAACATCGACACCTTGCAGCTGTTTGTGGGTGGTACGGCCGCTTTCAGCTACCGGCAGTTCGCCATTGAAACGGCCGGAGAGCTAAAGCCCTCGGCCCAGCTTGACCAAACTGAGTACTGGCTACGCGGGGCTGCTCGCTTGGGACCATTGGTGGGTGAACTGCTGTTGAACAGCTACTCGCCTACTCTCACGCAGCAGCGTTTCAGCGGCAACCACTACGCTTGGGATAACACGGGTGCAACTGCCTTCCGTAACACCAATGTGCAGCAGCTGCGCGTGAGTATTAGCCAGCAAGTGGGGGGGCAATACTTGGAGGCATCGGGCACGGCAGCGCGCATCGGAAACTTGGTGTACTATAACCAGTATGGCGTGCCAGCCCAAGCCGACTCGACCAACAACCAACAGCTATTCATTGCGGCTCTGCGCCACCGCTTTCACGTAGGGCATTTTTACTTCGATAATCAAGCAACCTACACCGCCGGGGCTGGCGAAGACAAAGCCCTGCGCATCCCAGCGCTAGTGGCCGAGTCGCGGATTTACTACCAGGGCTACGTATTCAAGCGTGCTCTGTTCGGGCAGGTAGGAATGCAGACCTACTTCCAGTCGCGCTGGAAAGCCTACAATTACAGCCCCAGCACGCAGCAATTTTATCTGCAGGACTACTTCACCATTCGCAACACGCCTCTGGTAGACGTGTTCCTGAGTGCCGATATCAAGACGCTGAGCATCTTTCTCAAGATGGCGTACATCAACCAGTTTCTTCCGCAGTCCGGTTATTACACCACCCCGTACTATACTGGGCTACCCCGACGGTTCCAATTCGGCATCCGTTGGCAGTTCTTCAACTAATCACTTGGTAGCTTGCTACGGGGGCTAGCAGAAACCCCGCCTGAAGCCTACTTGGCCCATTACCATTCGCTTAGCCACATGCAACCCGAAGGCAAAGAAAAAACCATCCTCAAGCTCAAGCTCAATACTGACCCGCGGTGGGTAGATATTGCCAGCAAAAACATAGAGGATATTCTCGTTGACCATGCTTACTGCGAGCAGAAAGCGGCCAGCACAGGCATTAGCCTAATTGTAAAGTATCCCGAGAAAACGCGCCTCGTGGATGAGCTCACACTTCTGGTAGCCGAGGAGTGGGCCCACTTTGAGCGGGTACTGCTAGAGCTGCGCAAGCGCGGGCACGAACTGGGTCGTCAGCGCCGCGACGAGTACGTGGTGCAGTTGATGACCCACGTGCGCAAAGGCGGAGCCCGCGAACGGCAGCTCATGGACCAGTTGCTGGTAAGTGCCCTGATTGAAGCCCGCAGCTGTGAGCGGTTCAAGCTTTTGTGGAAGCATATTCCTGACCCCGAGCTATCCAAGTTCTACTATGAACTGATGGTGTCGGAGGCAGGACACTTTGTGAGCTACGTGGACTTAGCCAAAGAATATTGCGACCCGAAGGAAGTAGACGTGCGCCTGCAGGAGCTACTCAAGATTGAAGGTGAGATCATCACCAACCTACCCGTCCGCGACGACCGGATGCACTAGTAGTAGTCAAGAGACTGCCAGGAACAAGGGGCGTAGTTCTGGGGTAGCACCAGGACTACGCCCCTTGCTCGTGCAAAGAGACTAGGGAGTGATACCAGGGCTGATAGCATGAGCTACAGCAAAGAGAAGCTTGGGAAAATTTTCTTCAAATGGGACACATACCCAGCAGTAAAAGTACTGTTCTATGGAAAGCAATGATATATTCGCTTCTTCCCTCACTGTACTTGTTCCCGAATGAAGAAACTTCTACTGCTGTTGACTTTAGTAAGTCCAGTGCTAGCGCTGGCACAAGCCCCAACCCCAGATGCCCCTCCCGCAGTGAACTTCTGCGGTATTGACCTAGTGGTGCCGGGCGGCTGCACCCCCGACAATAAGTACCAAGTGCATTGCCAAGGAATGCAACTGACGTGGATGTACCTAGATTACCCGATGCTGAAAGGCTTTCCTGATCAATTTGTGCGACAGCTTGAAAAAAAGCATAAGCACACGGAAAAGCAGCCGCTTGAGTGCTTTATTCTGGAAACGCCCGCGAAAGGCTATCGGCTGAGCTACCCCACCGAAGCGGGGGGCATGACGTATGAACTGGTAGCGTACGGCATTGCCAAGGGCCAGCCCGTGATGGTACAAGTAACTCTCGAAACCGACCCCGATAAAACGGCCGACCTACCAGCGCTGGCTCAGCAAATCATCCGGCTTCCCAAATAAGAAAAGCCTCGACAAAAGCCACCATCGCCCGAGCGCAGTAGTTGCAAAAAGAGTGGTTGCCACCCGACTTTCAGGTAGGACATTGCTTTTACAACTACTGCGCTCGGGCGATGGTGCTACTTTAGAAAAATACTATTCCTCCGGAGAGAAGTCACGGGAGTTTAGCAGGCCGGGGGGGACGGTAAGCTCGCCAGTGTGCGGGTCGATGACGCCATTGCGCTCATCTTCGATATTGGTGGCTTGCGTGTACACGTCGCCGGCAATAGGCCGGCGGCGCAGTTCCTGCTTGAAGGCACGAATGCGGTTGGTTCGCTCTTCTCCTTCCTGGGGCCCACCATAGTCGGCGAAGCCAAATCCGCCCCATTCACTTACAATAAGGGGCTTTTGACGGCGGTAGAAGAAGGCGTCGCCGATTACCAGCGGGAAAGCAGCAACTCCTACTAGCTCACCTCGCACAAGCCGGTCAAGCAAGTCTTGCCAGCGGCCTAGGTCAGGGGTGTAGAGGTGAGCCGTAAGCAAATCGGACTTCAAACGGCCTTCCTGCGAGATATGCTGCCAGCCGTCATTGTCCACTACCAGAAACTGCGGGTGCTCAATTTGCATATAGTGGTAAGTATCCACAATGTAGCGTCGTGTCTCGGGGTTGGTGGCAATATCTTGGCAGCCCCAATCCTCGTTATACAAGCTCCAAATAACTACGGAGGGATGCGACTCAATAAGTGCCAATAGGCGGAGTAGTTCGTCGCGGTGGTTCTGCCGGCTCCGGGTGCTTGACGTATGGGGACTAGGCACTTCTACCCACAAGAGCAGCCCCAACTCATCAGCCAAATTATAGATGCGCGGGTCGATGCCAGCAATGTGCACGCGCACCATATTGCAGCCCAGCTTTTGCATGGCGTGCATGTGGCGCTGCATTTCCTCGTATGTGGCCGTACCCGGCTGATAGAGGATGCCATCAAGATACGTGGGTTCATTGTTTAGGTACACGTGCTTGCCCCGGGACTCTATCTTGCGCAGTCCAAAATGCGTTTCGATTTGCGCTTCGTAGCCTTCCGAATCCACTAGTTGGGCAACCAGCAAGTACAGGTTGGGCGTTTCAGGGGACCATAGCTTGGCATCGGGCATTTCCAAAATGACGCGCTGCTGCTTTTGCCCGGCTTCCAGACGTAGTGGAAACTCAGAGGTATATAGGGGAGGAGAATCTTTGGGGGCGCCGCGTTCCGTTACTTTCAGCCGAAGTGTATAGCAGCCTGGGTCGTGAATGCGGGTAGTGAAGTTGAATCGAACCAGATGGTCTTCAATGATGCTGTCGACCCCGAGGCGGGAGCGGAGCCGGTTGCGCTCTACCACTTCCAGCCACACGCTACGCACAGCGCCGGTGTACGTCTGGTACCAGATTCCGCCGCGCTTATAAATGTGCGATTCTTGCTTGCCGCGGGTGATTTCGGCATCCATGGTATCGGCAATCCGCACTGTAAGCCGATTAACTAAGTGGAGATTTTCTTCTCGTAACTCGTAGGAAAACGAGGTGTATTCTCCGTAGTGGACATCCTCGCCTTCAATGGTGCGCAACTGTCGTCCGTTCAGCCAGACTTGGGTTTCGTAGCCGCAGGCCCCGAAAGTGAGTTGGAGCATGGATCGGCGCAGGGGCTCTTCTACCTCCGGAAGCGTAAATTCTCGCTCGTACCAAGCCACTACTTTATCTTGCCACGCAGTAGGCTGGGCCTGGCCGCGAGCCTCGGCCATGTGTGCTTCAATGGAGCCCGGCCACTGCGCTACGTATTCATAGTCGTGGCCGAGGTACCACCCTTCGCGCAAGCCTCTATCGTCAGGATCAAGGGCAAAATGCCATTGTCCGTCCAGGAGCGCATGGTTGCTGAGGCGCAGTACGGCACGCGGTAGGGGGTTGGCTATTTCTTCTACAGCCGCCGGTTCTTCCTGGCTGGCTGATAGGCTGTAATTGATGTGCTCTGAATTCATACAAGATGTTTCTGGCCACCGGCCGGGCGAGGAAAGGCACGCAATAGGTACTGGGTACGTCCCTTGTCTAGCTAATGATGCACGTACTGTCGAGAAAGAACTCCGCTACGCTTCAATGACAAACGCCCCTACCAGCAAAGGCAGAGGCGTTGGGAAGGCTACACACGCGAAGTAGCCTAGGTTTTTTGCTTCTTTTTCTTGGCTGCCGGAAACAGGATATTGTTCAGTATCAGGCGGTAGCCAGGCGAGTTAGGGTGCAGGGCCAGGTCGGTAGGTTCCTCTTCCACCATGTGCTGGTAGTCCTCGGGGTCGTGGCCCCCATAAAAGGTCCAGGTGCCTTTGCCCAAGGTGCCGTGCATATAGCGCACCTCCCCAGAAGCCTTGTTCTCACCCATTACTACCACGTCAGCCTTCACCAGAGACTTCCGGAAGGCTGTGGTCTGCCCCATGAACCCTTTGATAGTGCGCTCATGGTTCTGGGAAAGCATGGTGGGCACTGGGTCATACTTAGCCGAGAAGTTGAACAGTTGGAAGTAATCATTATCCTCGTACACCCCGCGTTCCTGGGGTTGCATGTCAATGTTGGAGTACTCGTACTCGTACGGGTCGCGCACGAGCTGGAAGTTCTGGAATGCCAGGGTGCGGTTGAAGTTGAGCTTGCTCTGAGCGGCTGGGTCGGCCGGATCACCATCGTACATGCTCTCGACCATATCAAGGCCCAAGCCAGCCAAGGCAATATCGTAGGAGTCAGTAGCCGAACACATAGCAAACATGAAGCCGCCGCCGGCAATAAACTCCTGCATTTTTACCGTCACGGCTCCCTTCATCTGGCTTACTTTTCCGAAGTTATTTCGCTTGGCAGCTGCCTCAGCATCGCGCTGCTGCTGCTGATACCAGGGGCGGTTGCGGTAGTTGCGGTAGAACTTGCCATACTCGCCCGTAAAGTCTTCGTGGTGGAGGTGAAGCCAGTCGTACTTCGGTAGGTCGCCGCGCAATACCTCGTCGTCGTAAATTTCTGTGTAGGGAATTTCGGCGTAGGTGAGCACCATGGTTACCGCATCATCCAAGGTTGCTTGCCTTTGGGCGTGTACACCGCAATTTTGGGTACCTTCTCCAGCTTCATCACATCCATGTTAGCGTTCGGGTCGGCTATTTCCGAGAGGATGCCGGTGTACTGCGCCTCGGAAATTACTTGGTACGTCACGCCGCGCACGGCCAATTCGTTTTCCGCACCTTGCACTACGTCGCAGGCGAAGGCCCCACCGCGGTAGTTCAGGAGCCAGTCTACTTCCACCTGCTTGCCCAGGAGCCAGTAGGCAGCTCCATACGCTTTCAGGTGCTCCTTCTGGGTGTTATCCATCGGGATAAGAATATGGTTGGCCCAAGCCGATAGGGGCTGACCGCAGCAGATTCCTACTACCAACAGTAAGGCAACAAGACGCGGGAAGTGTATCATATGAGAACGTAAGAAGATTTAAGGCAAGGTTTTTGTCAACCCGGGTCCCACGCAAGGAGCGAAAGCCCAAAACTAACCCACTCGTGCTTGCCTCAACGTCCGGTTAATCCGTGATTCTAAAGGTAACGAAACTGTGCGGCAGTTTAGTCCAAACCGCCTACCTTGCGCGACTCGCTGAGGGCCCAAGCGGCCCCGCACGGACCGCCTCAGCCGGGTCAGGATAATTTGCTCCGTTTGCTTGCTGTCGCCCTTATGCATCTGCTGGAAAACATCAAAGAGGCGTTTCGTTCCATTAACAGCAACCTGCTGCGAACTATCCTCACCGCTCTTATCGTCAGCATTGGCATCATGGCCTTAGTTGGTATTCTCACTGCCATTGATGCCATGAAGTATAAGCTCAATAGCACCTTCGCTAGCCTAGGGGCTAACTCGTTTGAAATCAAGGCGAAAGGTACAACAACCGCTCGCGTAGGGGAGGCGTGCAGGGCAAAACGTACCCGGTTCTCACGTATTTGCAAGCCCGCCAGTACAAGGACCGGCTCGGCGACAATGCCAAGGTGGGACTATCTGCTTTTATAGCTGGTGCCGTAGAGGTGAAGGCGAACGGGGAAAAAACCAACCCCAATATGCAAGTAGTGGCCGGTGACGAAAACTACTTGCTAATTCAAAGCTATAATCTGAGTGCGGGCCGCTCCTTTTCCACTAGTGAGTTACATGCGGGCAACAATGTAGCCATTGTTGGCACGGAGATTAAGGACAAGCTGTTCCCAAACCAAAGCCCCATAGATAAGTACATCTATCTGCTGGGACGGCGTTTTCAGGTTATTGGCGAGTTGGAGAAGAGCGGTAGCACGATGGGTGGCGGTGGTGCCGACCGTTTGGTACTTATCCCGCTGGAAACCGGCAATCAACTACCCCGGCAGCGGGCCCTTACCTACGACGTAAAAACGGCTACGCTTGACCCTTCCATGCTCACGTATCTCACGGGAGAAGCAACGGGCATTATGCGCGCCGTACGCCACGACCAACTAGGCCAGGAAGATAGCTTCGAGGTAGAAAGCAGCGAATCCTTAGCGGGTAAGCTAGATGATCTGTCAGGCAAAGTGCGTAAAGGAGGAAGTGTGCTGGCCTTCATTACATTGCTCGGCGCTAGTATTGCCCTCATGAATATCATGATGGTTTCTGTGACGGAGCGAACCCGCGAAATAGGCATCCGAAAGGCACTTGGCGCTACTGCTCAACAAATTCGCCAGCAGTTTCTTATTGAGGCAATTGTCATCTGTTTGATGGGAGGCATTCTAGGTGTACTACTAGGCGTTGCTGGAGGAAACCTGATTCCGTTGCTGATGCCGGGCGCAGGAGGCTTCTTTGTGCCTTGGTTATGGATGGGAGTAGGTATTGCTATTTGCATGTTGGTAGGGCTCATATCAGGTTATTACCCAGCTAGCAAAGCTGCTGCCCTTGACCCAATCGAGAGTTTGCGCTTCGAATAGAGGTAGCCCGCGGTTTGGTTTGTCCTGGACCTTTCTGCGCCCAGCCGCAGATGGTACTTGCGCCTGTACTATGCAACCTGAAGTAAGGAGCAAGAAAATAAACCGACTTTCCTTAGGGGTCGAGGAAAGTCAACTACTAGCATTGTTCAAACGGTAAGCTACAATAGGAAGGAGATAGGAGCGTGCCATATTAGATCCCGCTACATGTTAGTGGCGAGCGGTACCCGAGAAGGCCCATATCAGTAGGCCGCGTCCTCATTAGCAGTACATTCTTGTTTGACTATAGAGAAGCTATCTGATAATTGGGAAGTACCGTATGTAGGAAGTTACAATTAGCATCGACTTCCCTTCACCAAGCTCTCTTTTAGAGCATAAAAACCACAAAAACGGCCCCGAAAAACGCATTTTCGGGCCGTTAGGCGGGATGCAGAATCTATCCAAAAACCGACCGTTTTTGGACGCTCATAAGCCCGGCCTTTTGACCCCATCTTTTCGTATTCTTCGATGTGTAAGGCAGCCTAATACGGCAGCTCCTACCGTCAGCAGGCACATGACTCCCAGCAACAGGGGGAGGCTCGGGCTGGCGTTGCTGATCGATAGCAGGTACAACACGCTACTAAATGTACCCAGCCACGCGAGGCATGAAAATAGCAACGGCCCTGCCAGCCCAATCCTGTAGGCGGGATAGCCGGCCGTCATATACCAACGCGTGACGAGCCCAATGCCCACTGGAGGAAGGAGTCCACATAAAATAGCCCAGTAAATCCAGTTGTTCCCCTTCAGAAAGTCGGGGGTAGCATGTGCTCTGGCCGGTAAGCTCACCAGTAAATAACCGCCAAGCACTAGCGCAGGTAGTAAACGCGTGTTGCGATAAGCCATATCTCGAAAGGTTGAAACTATAGCTCGCTTGTAGGAGCAGCATGACTCTCCTGGCTGTTACCCTCAGCAAAGCACTGCGCCGGCTAGCTCCTCTAGCTGCCACGCTGCCTTAGCGCGAGTAGACGTCCTCGAATTCATGATAGGGTCGGCCCGCAGTTCGGTTCCGGGAAGGATAACGTAAGACTAGTTTATGGTCCGTGAGTTCTTTGACTACGACCGTAACCGAGCTGTAGGTAAAAGTGTCGGAACTCAGGTACGTGAGCTTGTCGCCGCCCAGCGGGGAGTTATCCTTCACGTCGTAGAAGAGGATGGAGTCCTTGGAAATGACGGTGTAAAAATAGAGAGCAGCGGGAGAGGAGTCCGACTTCTGGGTCAGTAACTTGCCCTCGGCGTCATACTCATAGTCTACCAATTCTTTAAGCGTCCAGCGGCCTTCGATGGAAGGTTTGGGCTTGCTTTCTTCTTTCTTACAGGCGGCGGTGAGCAGCGTCAGGCTCAACAGCAGGAGGGATAAGAAACGGGGCATGAAAATGCGTTAGAAGTGTTCTTTGTTTAGCGAGAACCCGTAAAGTGTCGTAGCGCGTGGATCCGGCTCGTTCTTACCTTGGATGGTATCATGCGGTAGCAGCCCACGGCATCTTTGCCCAGCGCTTTGGGGTCGGGGCCTTGTGCTTTGCCATAGCCCTGCCGTCCAACGGCCACTAGTTCTGCTTGGGGTGGAGCAGAATGCCGCAAGGTCAGCTGCTACTGCCTGCGAGTTCCTAGCCGTTTTAGATGATAATAAAGGTCTTAGCACCAAGTGCTCCCGATGCTGGCATGTAATAGGTGGTCGTATCTGAGGAGAAATTGATGAGGCTCCTTGTGCCACGCATTACCTTGATCCATCGTGGATGCTCCTGGCGGATAATGACTGCATCACCAGCCTGTATACGTAGGGCAGGACGGCCACCGAGCGTATCCCGTAGCTGACGATACAACACTGTGCCAGTAGCGAGCTGTAGCCCGCGAGGATTCATGCTACCACGCAGAACTTGTGCAACGTCAACTGGCTGAGGTGGCCTCACCATACGAGGACGTAGGGTGTCTTGCGCCCAAACTGTTGCCGGGACAAGTAAAACGGTACTGAGGAACATGTGCTTCATCAGGTTAGACGGTTTCTATTGCTCCGTAGCAACATCTAGCTCCTCAACCTCTGGTCGGCGCAGCAGGTCGCGGGTGATGATGACAATGACGCCAACTTGCAGAGTAGCGCTTAGCAGATTAAGCCCGGTTTGCGGCCAGGATGCCGTAAGCAGGGGCAGGCGTGCTAGATACAGGAGCAGGCTTGGTATGTGGAGCAGCAGGAGTACTACTTTAGCCCACCGGTGGCCTTCTCGTACTTCCCATCCTAGAATGACTAGCAGAAGGTATGTTACGACCTGACTTATATAGAATGCGTTCTGGCTAAGATGAGGGGTAGGCTTGAGGGGCTGCTGAAAGGCGAGGATTATGGTAACAGACACGGCTAGGCTCAGAAAGTACAGGTTTGATGCCTTGCGGTCATTGGCGGGTATAGTTACGGCCATAGCAATAGGGTTGCTTTTTACTTCTTCAACTGCATTTGCAGCAACTGGATGAGGCAGGAGCTATTCAAATAGCTCGTTTTTAATGGAAGCATTGGGGCGGTGAGTGAAGTTGTTTCGGAATAGAAAGTAGCAGATGATTGAGAGTATAATGAGGGAGAGCAGATTGCGAAGCACAGCCCAATAGTTAGGGGCACTGTCCGCCAGAGTCGGTACTTGACGGAGAATGAGGTAAACGTTCCAAGTGAAGAAGGCTAAAAACAGCGCCTTGGCATATGGTTTACCTGCCCTGATTCCGAAGCCCAGCCATGCTAAGAAGACTGGGGTTAGAATTAAAATGGCAAAGGCGATACTAGTGAGAACGTTGTCTCCTTTACGAGTAACAACCAGGACTATAAGCTTGAAAGAGGTGTAGTAATTAGATGCTAGGTTCAGTGTGGTTAGACCGAAGTACAGATAGGAGGCGATAACATTATCTCGGCGTAATGTTAATTTCATAAACAGGCGTCTAAATAGGTTACTTCTTCACTTGCATTTCCAACAGCTGGATGATGTGCTCCTTATCCTGCACCTGAATCCGAAGCGCCTCCTTCTCGAAGGCTGTAGCCTCTTCCAACCGCTTCGCGTCCGCTACCTGAATAACATCTCGCCTTTGCCGAGTAGAAGCCAAGTGGGGTTTACCTTATCAATTGAAATAGCAACTGTAGCAACGAACTCAGCAAGCGGTTTTGAGCCCTTATCAATGTAGTTGCATATGGCTGAGTCACTGACACCAAGCTTCGTACTGAAGCTTCGAACATTCATTCATAGAGTCTCTATTAGAATTCTTATACTCTGACTTTATAGCGCTTTGTCTCATTTATGCTCTTTGTGTAGAGTAATAATGTTCCTTTTGTAGCGTGTGCTTGTACATGTTCACCGCACAAGTAAGGAACCAGTTGGTGAAACCGCTCAAACACGCTGACGCTATACGTTACCTCTTGTTCAGCATTGCCGACCGATACCAGAGCTGATGCAGTAGCGTCAGACCCTCCAGCACCAGCTCCCGCTCCTCGGCCCAACTCCAGTGAATGTGGGGCGAGGGCGTCAGCAGTTCCAGCAGATCATCCGCCGGTACGGGACCGACGCCTGCTGGGGCAAGTGGGTGAGTAGAAACTCGCGCGCCTGCTCAAGCGGACTCTCGCTGCCGGCGTCGCCCGCCTGCGTGGCCTCTTCCAGGCGCTGGCCGAGGGTCTGTAAGCGGGAAAGAAGCAAGTCAGGTTCCATCAGCAAAGCCATACATACACGTTTCAAATCTACTCTTTTTCCCCATTGCTGTGACGGAAAAGCAGAAATACTATGCCCTGCTCTTGCAGTCACCCTCAACACATAGCAGGGCGTCGACAAGCAAGAACCTGTCAACACACGTACCGGGCAACAGCTCGGAAAGGGGGGCGTATTGGGGGCGGGTCCCTGCATTACGGTACTTAGCCCTACTTAGCGCTGCTGACGAAAATGACCTCTACGTCGCGTAGAGGCCGCTACGTTAAGACCCGGTAAGTACCAACGCAAAAAAGCCGTCCCCACCCGGAAACGGCTTTTCCACAATCGGAGCGCGGAGAAAATTCCCACCCAACTCCGGTCCGATTCTGACCCTGGACTTAGTGGCGGAACAAAAGTTCGCGGTACTTTACCAGAGGCCAGTCCTCATCGGCAACCATCAGCTCCAGCTTATCAACCGAGCGGCGGATGGTGTCGAAATGTGATTTGACAGTATCGCAATAGGCCACAGCCCGCTCGCGTGTATCGTCAATTTTGTTAGCCACTTTGCGGGCGTTGGTCATCTCGTCCACCTGGGTTTTGATGGTGAAGATGTGCCGCGAAATAGCCTTAATAGTATTCAGCGTTACTTCTGAATTCTCATCATCCAAGCCTAGCTCACGCAAGCCCCGAATGTTGGTAATCAGTTTGGTTTGGTAAGCAACAGCGGTAGGTATGATATGGTTTACGGCCAAGTCACCCATTACGCGGCTTTCGATCTGAATTTTCTTGATGTAGTCCTCCAGCAAAATCTCATGGCGAGCGTGCAACTCAACGTGAGAGAAGATGTGGTGACGCTCGAACAGGACGGCAGCCTCGTCTTGTACGAAAGCATCCAGGGCCTGCGGTGTCGTTGGTACGTTAGCTAAGCCGCGCTTAGCTGCCTCATCTTTCCACTCGTCCGAATAGCCATTGCCTTCGAAACGAATGTTCTTCGAGCTAATTACGTACTCGCGCAGAACTTCTACAATAGCTACTTCCTTTTTCTTGCCCTGGTCAATGAGTTTATCAACCGATGTCTTGAAATCGATAAGTTGCTCAGCAACAATAGCATTGAGCGTAGTCATGGCCGACGAGCAGTTCGCCGATGAACCTACTGCACGCAACTCGAACTTGTTGCCAGTGAAGGCGAAGGGTGACGTACGGTTACGGTCCGTATTGTCGAGTAGAATAGCTGGAATCTTATCGATGCCGAGCTTTAAGTAAATGTTGTCTCCTTTATCGAGGGGTACCTTGGCCGTGCGCTCCAGTTCGTCTAGTACCGAATCCAGCATTGAGCCCACGAAAACCGACATGATGGCCGGCGGTGCTTCGTTGGCACCCAGACGGTGGTCGTTGGAAGCGGAGGCAATGCTGGCGCGCAGCAACTCTCCGTAACGGTGTACGGCCTTGATGGTGGTGATAAAGAAAGCCAGGAACTGCAGGTTTTCCTTCGGACGACGACCAGGAGCTAACAGGTTTACACCCGTATCAGTGCTCATCGCCCAGTTGTTGTGCTTGCCCGAGCCATTGACACCCGCGAACGGCTTCTCGTGCAGCAGGACTTTGAAGTTGTGCTTGTCGGCTACGCGCTCCATGATGTCCATCAGCAGTTGGTTGTGGTCAACAGCGAGGTTAGCATCTTCGAACGTAGGAGCGCACTCAAACTGGTGCGGTGCTACTTCGTTGTGGCGCGTGCGCAGTGGAATACCAAGTTTGTTAGACTCTTCTTCGAAGTCCAACATGTAGGCATGCACCCGAGCAGGAATAGAGCCGAAGTAGTGGTCCTCTAACTGCTGGCCTTTGGCGGGGGCGTGACCAAACAAGGTCCGGCCCGTCATTACCAAGTCAGGGCGAGCAGCGTACAGGGCCTTATCTACCAGGAAGTACTCTTGCTCGATGCCCAGCGTAGTGTGTACACGCTGCACATCTTTATCAAAATACTGGCACACATCTACGGCTGCCTTTTCTAAAGCGGCCAGCGACTTCAGCAATGGTGCTTTGTAGTCGAGCGCTTCGCCGGTGTAGGCAACAAATATTGTGGGGATGCACAGCGTTTTGGCGCTGGCTGTTTCAATAATAAAGGCAGGTGAGGTAGGATCCCAAGCAGTGTAGCCGCGGGCCTCAAAAGTGTTACGAATGCCACCGTTCGGGAACGAAGAAGCATCTGGCTCTTGCTGCACGAGCGCCGACCCTTTGAAGTTCTCAATTGGACGCCCGTCGGAGTTCAGATCGAAGAACGAGTCATGCTTCTCCGCCGTGGCCCCAGTCAATGGCTGAAACCAGTGCGTGTAGTGCGTGGCTCCTTTAGCCATGGCCCAAGTCTTCATGGCCGATGCTACGGCATCTGCTACGGAGCGCTCAACAGGAGAACCCTGCTTGATAGCTGCCTGCAGCTTCTTGAAATACTCGCCAGGCATGGTAGCCCGCATCGCATCGAGGTTGAAGACGTTTTTACCGAAAGCGTCGGAACGACGTTCGCCGGTGATGTCGACGGCCAGCGGCTGGCGCTGGTCTACTAATTCGAGAGCTTTAAAGCGAAGAATTGCCATGTATGAGGTAAGCGTGACACTCGGTGGGGTTGAGTATGAGCAAAGGTAGAGGTGCTACTCGTAATTTTCCAAACTGGCCTTTAATTTTTACCCATGCTTTTCGACAAACTGTGGCTTTTTCACTGCTACCCCCTGTTTTTAGAAGGCTATTGCCGTAATATTCTATCTATTTTATCTTGCACAGCTAAATGTAGCATCTATCTGCCGCTGTTGCTGGTGGCTAGAGAATCATAGCGTCTTGTCGTACTGGTAGCCGTCGGCAATATAGTAACTGTTTTGTGCTGCTTCAGGTATCGGCGCGTAGGGCGTAAGCAACTACGGAGTTGGTTCCGTTACTTTTGCTGCTGTGAGAAACCGCTTTGCGTTTCAGCCGCGCTACTTTCTATTCTGGCTGATCTACTTCGTCCTTACCAAGGCCCTGTTTCTGCTTTACCATAGCACGCAAACCAAGGGCTTACTGCCAGAAGTTGTGGCGAGCATCTTCGGCTATGGGCTCCGGCTTGATGCGTCGGCTACTGCTTACCTGAGTGCTATTCCTTTCGGACTATTTATTGTTGGCAGCTTAGCAGGCCCTCGGTTTCCGCTAGAGCGCCTCATCCGTTTCTTTACGGCTGTGGCGGCCATTGTAGTAACTGTGCTGACCGTAGCCGACCTGGAATTGTACCGGGCTTGGGGCTTCCGGCTTGATGCTACGCCCTTACAATACTTGAATACGCCAGGAGAAATGGCAGCGTCGGCTGGTAGTGCTCCAGTCGCACTGTTGCTTCTGCTCCTGGTGGGGCTGCTGGTTGTAGGATGGGTGCTGTACACGAAGGTAGTAGGTAGGATACCGGTGCTACCTGCTGGGTTTGGACGCGGCCGGGCTGCATTGGCAGGCGTGCTCTACATGGCCTTATTAGTGCTTCCTCTGCGAGGTGGGGTGCAGCAGATTCCCGTCAACCAGAGCGACGTGTACTTCTCAAACCGGCCCTTTGCGAATCATGCTGCTGTCAACGTTGCTTGGAACGTTGTCAACTCGTTATTCCTGCAAAATGCCGGCCCTAATCCTTACCAGTTCTTGCCTGACACAACGGCTACGCGGGTAGTACAGGCGCTGTATACTCCTGCTGCTACCCGTAGTGATTCTGTTAGCTTGTTGCGTACGCCGCGGCCCAATGTGTTGTTTATCATCCTTGAAAGCTTTACGGGTAAGCTAGTAGGCCACCTGGGCGGCGAGCAAGGCGTGACGCCGACGCTCGATAGTCTGGCCCGCACGGGCGTGAGCTTTCGCCACCTATATGCTGCCGGCGACCGAAGCCAAAAAGGGCTGGTGGCCTTGTTGTCGGGCTACCCGAACCAGCCCGCCACCAGTATTATTAAGTATCCTCGCAAAACGGAGCGGCTGCCTCATTTGTGTCAATCACTCAAAGCTGCGGGCTATAGTTCAGCCTACTACCATGGGGGAGAATTGGCGTTTGCCAATATGAAAAGCTACCTCGTAACGGCAGGGTACGAACGATTTACGGAACGCTCTGATTTTGCCAGGCAGGAGCAAAACTCCAAATGGGGTGCCCACGACCACGTGCTACTGGCCCGAATGCTGCGCGAACTGCCTCAGCAACGTCAGCCATTCTTTGTGACGGCGTTTACCCTTAGCAGCCACGAACCCTTCGATGTGCCTATGCCTCCCCGCTACCTGGGGACCGACGAAGCTGCTCAGTTTCGCAACTCTATATATTATACGGACCACGTACTAGGGCAATTTCTGGCGCGTGCGCAGCAGCAGCATGGTGGGCCACTACCTTAGTAGTACTGGTGGCCGACCACGGGCATGCCCAGCCCAATGATACGCCACCCCACGCTCCGGAGAAATTTCAGATTCCGTTGTTGCTGACGGGTGGGGCGCTGCGTCCTGACGCAGCAGGGCGCTCCATAGAAACCATCGGCAGCCAAACCGACGTAGCGGCTACCTTGCTACACCAGCTCCAGCTACCTGCCACCAACTTTACCTGGAGCCGGGACTTGCTAAGTCCCGCCCCTGCGGCGGCCCCAGGTGGTTTCGCATTCTACTGCTTCACCGATGGCTTCGGAATGGTGAGCCCAACCGGCTGCGTAACCTACGACAACGTAGCGCGTCAAGTGATTGAGCGGCCTGCGCACGTACCGGCTACCCAGTTGCAGCTAGGCCAGGCCTATGAGCAGAAGTCATTCGGCGACTTTCTTTCCAAATAAAGCATGGCGGCTTCCCTTCCAGAACTTTTGTTTGTGTACAACGCCAATGCGGGGGCACTCAATGGCCTACTAGATACCTTACACAAGACTCTATCTCCATCTACTTACGCGTGTTCCCTGTGCGCCGTCACATACGGCGCAGCGCGCATGCGGCCAGAGTGGCGAGAGTTTCTACAAAGCCTACCCGTCAGTGCTACCTTTCTCCATCGCAATGAATTAGCGCAACAGCACCCATCTTTGTTGGCACACGCGCTACCTGCCGTGTTTTACCGGGCTACCAGCGCCGCGCCCTGGCAGTCGTTTCTTACGGCTGCCGAGTTGCAACGGATTAGCTTGGCTGCGCTTATGCAGCTTGTTCAGAAACGCCTGGCAGCTATTAGGCTGAGGCTATTCAGCAATGAACACGCCCATACGTCCCATTTGGTAATCGCGCATGGCTTCCATAATCTGAGACGTCGTGTTCATCACGTAGGGCCCTTGTTGCACCACAGGCTCGTGCAGGGGCGGTGCACTAGCCAGCAGCACCAAGCTCTCAGCAGTAGCGCGTAGCTGAATAGTGTTGCCATCGGGGCTAAGGTTCACTAGCGTTTGGGCAAGCGCTGATACGCCGTTCACGCTTACTTCCCCACGTATGATATAGAGCAGAATGGTATGACCAGCCGGCACTTCGGCGTATACGCGCCCAGCGCCGCCAGCCGAATCAGCCCTAGCCGCAACTGGGGCAATAGGGAGTGTACTGGCCCGCGCAACTCCTCCCACGGCCCTGCTATCACTGTTAGCAGCCCTTGCCCAGCATCCAGCTCTTTGGTAGGGAGTGCGTTGGCGGGCACGTTATGGTATCGAGGCTGCTCCATCTTCCGGGCAGCGGGTAGGTTTAGCCAAAGCTGCACTAGCTCCAACGTACCCCCATTGCGCCGGAATCTTGGGGTAGTATTTTCGGCGTGAATAATGCCACGGGCGGCAGTCATCCACTGAACACCGCCAGCGCCTACTATTCCTCGGTTGCCACGACTATCTTGGTGTTCTACTTCACCGGCTAGCACAAGCGTTACGGTTTCAAAGCCCCGGTGCGGATGCGGCCCAAATGGCAACCCGCCGTTGTCGGGCGGGAATACCTTGGGCCCGATATGATGAAGCAGCAGAAACGGATCTAAGGCGGGTAGCTTTTCCGAGGGCAACGGCTGCATAATGGCGAGTTCCTGGGCTTGATTGAACGTGGCAGGTACAAGTTGTAGAACGGAGTGCAAGGAGTTAGGCATTAGAAAAACAAGCAAGGGAAGTAGATACTGGCACTAAACTATACGCCTTGTTCTTGGGTTATAGCCGTCCGTTTTGGCGCACAGCCTGCTACTTGGCACTTCTCTAGCAAAGCCGCTTGGTAGCACCTACAACTTCGCGTCTGATCGTTGTATCTTTGCGGTCTTGTTTATGGATACCAGAAAAGTTGCCTTTTACACGCTGGGCTGCAAGCTCAACTTCTCCGAAACGTCGGCCATTGGTCGGCAGTTTGAGGAGCACGGCTTCGTGAAAACCTCTTTTGAGGATGCAGCCGATATTTACGTCATTAACACCTGCTCCGTCACGGACCATGCTGACCGCAAGTGCCGTAAGGTAGTGAAGGAAGCCTTGAAGCATAACCCCGAGGCTTTCGTTGCTATTGTAGGCTGCTATGCCCAGCTTAAGCCTCAGGAAATTGCCGAGATTCCGGGCGTGCACGCCGTCCTAGGTGCGGCCGAGAAGTTTCAGCTGGTAGAAACGTTAGCAGGATTTCAGAAGCCCGCCGCCGGACAGCCGGGCCACGTGTTTGCCTCCCCCATATCGGAGGCCACAGAATTCCACGCGGCTCACAGCTACGGAGACCGGACGCGTACCTTCCTGAAGGTTCAGGACGGATGCGACTATTCCTGCTCGTTTTGCACCATTCCGCTTGCCCGCGGAAAAAGCCGTTCTAACTCAGTGCAAAGCGTAGTAGAGCGCGTGCAGGAATTGGCCACAACGGGCGTAAAGGAAATTGTCCTGACGGGGGTAAACCTGGGTGACTTCGGCTTGCAGGGCCCCGAACGGGAGCGGAAAGAGAACTTCTACGATTTGGTTCGGGCCCTTGATGAGGTAGATGGCATTGAGCGGTTCCGCATTAGCTCGTGCGAACCCAATTTGCTTTCCGATGAGATTATTCGGTTCGTGGCTCGCTCCAAACGATTCATGCCCCACTTCCACATTCCGTTGCAGTCGGGGTCCAACAAGATTCTGGGCCTGATGCGCCGCCGCTACCGCCGGGAATTGTACCAGGAGCGCGTAGCGCTTATCAAGGAAGTGATGCCACATGCCTGCATCGGCGTTGATGTGATTGTGGGATTCCCTGGGGAAACGGAGGCTGAGTTTCAGGAAACCTACCAGTTCCTAAACGATTTGGATGTAAGTTACCTGCACGTCTTTCCATACTCTGAGCGGGAGAATACGTTGGCCCCTTCGCTACCCGGCCGGGTGCAAGACCGGGTGCGCCACGAGCGGACCACACAATTGCGTAGCTTATCGGAAAAGAAAAAACGCTACTTCTACGAGCAGCACGTGGGTATGGAAACGCAAGTTCTCTTTGAGGATGACGTAACCAATGGCAGATGGAAGGCTTCACACCCAACTACATCCGCGTAACGGCCAAATATGATCCGCTGCTGGTGGGCGATACGAAGCGTTTGCGGCTCATTAGTCTAAACCCTCATACTCTTATGGAGGCGGAAGAGGTTGGCATTGAAGTGTTTCACCACTAGCCAAGTCCTACCAAGTCAGTTTCAAACAAAAGCCCTTACTACGCAGTGTAGCAAGGGCTTTTGTTTGAAACAGGTTCTATTGCACTTCATTCTAACGGGCTAGCTGGCGTTGCATCAGGTCCATCATTTGTTGCATAAGCCGTTGTTGTTCCTGCAAATGCTGGTTCCGTAGCTCAGCTAGGGCTAATTGATGGGCCATTTGCTGAGTATAGAGTGCCGTTTGCCAGCTAGTGTCTGATGCGGTAGCCGCAGATGCTGTGGCTGGAGCCATTGCTGGTATTTCGGCAGCAATGGGTGGGGTTGGTACGGGAGGAGTAACCGGCTCGGAGCTAACAGGATTTGGCGCTGCAGGTTGGGGTGTTGGTAAAGGTTGGCTGCTGATTGGGGTTTCCTCTATTTTGGAGGGCGATACATCTGGCTTTTTTTCCTCAACAGCTTCCACCGGCACTTCCGTGGGGGCTGTCATCGGGGCAACGGGAGTAGAGCTAGGTGTAGCATAAAGCATGGGGCCTGTTCCTTGTAGAAGCCAGTCTTTAGATACATTTGGATATACTTCAAAGACTTTGCACAAAAGGTCAAAACCAGGTTTATTCCGCTCATCTACAAGATGTTGGATTACCGTGGCGGTTTTATCTAATGAAGCAGCAAAGGCATTTTTAGATATACCCAAATATGAAATAAGCTGAGTGAAGCGTTGCCCAACTGTTTCTTCAACTGCCATAATCCAAATGGTTTACTAGATGTTTGATGCAAATATATCAACAAATGGTTAATACGCTATGCTTTCTATTTATATTCCCCTTATGGGTATGATTCTTTGCTTAATTAAGCACCTGTTAATTCACACGAGTAGACGACTAGCTGTATCACAGAAATGCACAGGCAGCACACACAGGAACAAGTGTATTCTCTTCGGATTTGGCAAGAGCAGCACGGAGGGGCATGGTGCTGCTTACGCTTTTAAGAAATGGTAACACGTATAAATGCGGCTAAGTATAGCCTCCGATGTACGTGACCAATATCTAGCTTCTATCAAGAATACTGGAGCTATGCCTTTTCGCAGCCACATAGAGTCAAGTGATAGGTACAGCGTATCCGAAAAAGAACCCCAAGAAGAACATCATTTTGTAGGGAAAGTCGTGCAGATCGTGGTTTTGTAAGCCAATGCAACCCTTTTGTTCGCTTGAGGATCTACTATCTGCGTTACTAAATTCCACCCGTGATGAAGCACCTACTTGCCTCCTCCTTATTACTGGTTACATTTCTTTCTTGCCAGAAAGAAGAAATACCAGATGCTAACCTTAACGTCTATCCCCAAACGTGGCAGCTAGCTAAAATGACGGGGAATTTTCCAGTTTTTGTTAAAACAGGCTCTGATCTTCCTTTTCAAGAAACGTATGTTTTCCAGGCAGACAGTACCTTTACTAGAACCCGACAACAAGGTGGTCAGGTGATAGAGGTCAGCGGTACATTTTCCGCACGTAGCTACACGGACGGGCCCCATCTAACGCTCACTTACCCGGCGGATAACAACCTCATTAATAATTGTACCGCTGAGCCAAAAGAGACGCTGATCTTCCAAGCGGAAAACAAGACGCTGACGAGCTCGTCGCAACCCTGTGATGGTCCTTTGCTCGAGTATACTATGTCCAATAGATAGTACTCAACTTCCGGCGCAACAGCCTGACTACCTACGAAAGCACTTGAGACAAAGACCAGGGGCAACGAAATCACATCCACCTACGCTGGAACGCAGCGTTAGACGGCTGTTCTAAACCAAGCCGCTAGCCCAGGCGCGCGCTCTGCTAATCTGGTCGAAGCGCTGAATTTCAAAGCGTACATCAGGAGATGCCTGATGATACATTGACGCAATAGTTAGGCGGTTAAGAGTATCGCTAGACTCTAACAAGGCAAAGCGCTGTAAACCAATAGTGTCTAAGGGGAGCAATATCTTCTCGTGAGTCCATTGCAAATCTCGGGGACGGACCGCCCCCAACAGACGGTCGTCGGCAATCCACCCCTTAACTTGAAGCTGACGGCCTAGTTGCAACGCCTGGGTAAGGGAGGCGCGGAAGTCCGTACTGTTGGCGAATCCAAGCCAGTGAGTTTCGAGGGTAGGTGAGGGTACCTCGTGAATGTAAACGTTTAGGTAGGGGAAAGAGAGAGCGGAACGCATGAATAAGGGCACTAGTGCGTTTGAGAGGCCTAGGTGCAGGCTTCTGTAAGCAGAAAATGAAGTTGCTTGGTACGTAAACTATCTGAAACAGATACGTAAACTTGCTAATAATGAATCAATTGCTAGTGCTTTGGCCTCTTAATCAAGAGCCCAAAGCACTAGCAGGTTGCGGCAATACTACACGGAATAATGCTAGTAGCATAGCGCTGGACTTGCACTATGCGCGGCTCTAATAGCCTTCATTCTAAGGAAATCTTTTTGGCCTGTGGAGCACCTGTGGCAACCAGTACGTTGGGTAAGATATCTTTGAAAAGCCCATACTACGTTGCGCTAGTAAAGAGCTAGTGTGGTTACGCGGCAATGGTAGAAGAGAGGACTGTTCTTAGGTGGCCTCTGCACACCCAGGGGAAGCAAATTATTCTTGTAAGGTCTGCCAAGCAGCAAATGCTGCGTGCATAGCCAAGCTGTCTATTCAACTCCTCATTCCGTGAGTGCTACAGAACAGTGCACAGTATTTTAATCAGCGACTCTTGCGCTAAAAGCCACGTAGCGGGCGCAAGCACGGGCGTAGGGGAAGCAACGGGAGAAAGTAGCGTGGTAACGCGAGAAATCTGATTGATAACCAATGGCTTGCTTGGCACAGAGTCGCCCGTTCGGTTGATATGAGGCCATTCGTCGTGCGGCCATTGCAGGAGAAAATACTCACTCTGATCGGTAAGCCGGGCTAGGCGGGCCGTGGCGTAAGGAGTGGAAGGAGAAAGGGCTCGGGTTTGGCTTAGTAGGCCCCGCAGCACTACGCTGCGGCTGTGTGCGGAACTGAGGGTAGAAGCTGGCATGTCGCGAAGTGACGCAACGGAACGCTGAAGCAGTAGGGGCACGGTATTCTGTGTTTGTACCTTCGTCAACGCCGCTTTGAGTAGCAATCAGGAAATAGTATTACTGGGTAAGAGGGTGAGAAAAGAACTCTTGGGCAGAAAAGATAGTAGCGCGCAGAGCTGCCAAGCAGCGCGCAAGCAGGGAGGAGAGGTACGGTACATAGGCTAAAAATTGTGCTAACGGATGCAGACGAGCTTAGGATGCGTTAGAAGCGCGGTAGTTCACAAAAAGCTTCGCTACCGTTGCGCAGCAAAGCTCTTCGTGAGCTACTTACCTCATTTTTTAACTTCAACTGTTCAGGCGAAAGGCACTAAAGCGGAGAGCAAAATAGTTGTCACCTGCTGCCACCGGGTGTAAGACCACGGGTGAGAAGCAGGCACGTAGGGCTGCGCAGCTTCCCGTTTGGCCGTGGCTACCCAGGATAGTAGAACGTGGCGGGAAGGCAGGGGATGCTCAAGCGTGATACTGTCGGGCCAACAGGTGTCGGGCCATTCCTGCAAGAAGTACTCCGCCTGGTCGGCAATGCGGGCTAGCCGGGAGGCAGCGTACGGGTCGGCGTAGCGGATGTGGCGAGCGGCCCGATACAAGTCGCGGAGGGCTGCCCGGGCCGGCGGGAAGTGGGGGGTGCTTCCGGGCGGCAACAGGTAGGTTGGTCTCATGTGAGGCCACCTACGAAGTCGGTTTCCAGGCTGGATTGCCAGTTTTAGCAGAAAAAAAGATAAAGTGCGCAAATGGCTAAACGGGGAATTTTATAGCCAGTATGCGTGTTTTTGGCCGTTTTTTACGCCGGCAGTTGCCGCGGCAATTCGGTTTCGTCGGGGAGTACTTCCGCGCCGGTACCGTGGTCGGGGGCAATACGTTTCCAGGTTGCCTGCTTAAGCTCGTCGAGGCGCAGAAGGGCTTCCTGAACTGTCGCATGTTCGCGCAGCCTGTCGAGGGCGCCTGTCTTACGCACTACTTTCAGCAATTGCTCGAGCACAACTGGCAGGATCCAGCCTACTACGTTAGAAGCTAAAACTCCACGAAGCCCCAGGCGCACCAGCAAACGGGCCGTCATCCGTTCTAACAGCAACGCACGGGCAGCGGGCAGGGCCTTATCGGCAAGAAAGTCGCGCACCAGTTGCAGATTTCCCTTTTGCACTTCCGCCCGTAACACTTCCTGCACGGCATCGAGGGCCGAGCGGGCAGCCTTCTGAAACAAACGGCCAGTTTGCCAGGCCGCCAAGCCGGTTAGATGTCCAGCAGTGCGCAAAAAGTGGGGCAGGAGGGAAATCTTCTTCATGGTACCTCATGGAACGCAAAACTGAGCCTGCGGATACATTAGCCCCGGTTTCCTTACCTAGGATGGCTAAAGCAGGTAGGCTATACCGCGGCTGCCTACGTACTAGGTGAACTAGATTCGTGGCTAGCAAGTCACTTTACCCACCTTTCCTTTTGCAGATGCATAGTATTCTTATCCGCCAGCCTGGTGGCCCCGATGTGCTGGAACTTGGCACCCAACCCGTGCCTGAGCCTGCCGCCCATGAAGTGCTATTACAAGTACACGCCGCTGGCGTAAACCGCCCCGACGTGCTGCTCCGCCAGGGCAAATACCGGGGAAGTGGCGACGTAACGGGTACAGTACCGGGTTTAGAGGTAGCCGGCATTGTTACGCAATGCGGGGCAGATGTAACGCGCTGGCAGCCCGGTGATGCCGTGTGTGCCCTGCTGGCGTCGGGTGGATATGCTGAGTATGCAGTTGTGGATGCGCGCCATTGCTTGCCCGTGCCGACGGGCTGGACCATGACGGAGGCGGCTTCGCTACCCGAAACAGTGTATACGGTGTGGCACAATGTGTTTCAGCGCGGGGCTCTGCAACCCGGCGAAACGCTTTTAGTGCATGGCGGCAGCAGCGGCATTGGCATCACGGCCGTGCAACTTGCTCATGCCCTGGGTAGCCGAGTGGTGGCCACCGTTGGCAGCCCCGACAAACAGGCCGCCGTGCAGGGACTGGGGGCCGATACGGTGATTAACTACCGGGAGCAGGATTTTGAGCAAGTGCTAGCCGCCGCTGGTGGGGTAGACGTGGTGCTGGACATGGTTGGGGGCGACTACACCGCCAAAAACTTGCGGCTACTACGCGACGACGGGCGCCTAGTGTTCATAAATGCCATGCAAGGTGGGCCGGCGGCCTTCAACGCGTTGGAGATAATGGCGCGGCGACTTACCATCACCGGCAGCACCCTGCGGCCCCGCTCCGCCGACTTTAAGGCGGCGCTTGCCAGGGCCGTTGAGCAGCACGTGTGGCCGCTGCTGGCGGCCGGTAAATTTCGGCCGGTCATCTTTCAAACGTTTCCGCTGGGTAATGCGGCGGCGGCGCATCAATTGCTGGAAAGCAGTACCCACATAGGCAAAATTGTGCTGCAAACGGGGGCATAGATCTTTATGGCTTACAAGAAATATGTAAATAATACAATGGTATCTAAAAAAATAGCGACTCGTACATAAGAAAAGCTGCCCATGTACCGTGGGGGCTCGTGCGGCTGCGTTTGTGGCAGCATGGCGTTCTGCTCTTACCTGACCACCTGTGCATGAAGACTGCCTTACTCTTGGGGGCTACGGGCCTCGTTGGCGACTACCTGCTGCGGCAGCTACTCCTCGACCAGCGGTTCGGAGCCGTTAAAGTATTTACCCGCCGAACTACGGGCTACCAAAATCCGAAGCTTGAGGAGCACATCGTCGACTTTGACCAGCCTCAGCAGTGGAACCACTTGCTCAGTGGCGACGTGCTCTTTTCCACATTGGGTACTACCCTCAAGCAAGCGGGCAGCCAAGAAGCCCAGTACAGGATAGACTACACCTATCAGTACCAGGCCGCACAGGCCGCCGCCGAGAATGGGGTGGACACGTATGTGCTGGTTTCATCGGCGGGGGCCGATGCAGATTCGCTTATTTTTTACAGCCGCATGAAGGGGGAGCTGGAGCGTGACGTGCGCAAGCTACCGTTTCGGCGCATCCGCGTGCTGCAGCCCGGTATGCTGGCCGGCCACCGCAAGGAGCCGCGCACGGGCGAAAAAATTGGGCTGGTGCTAGGTAGTATATTCACTCAGCTGCCTCTCCTAAAGCAATACCGCCCCATTCACGGCCGCGTAGTAGCCCAGGCCATGATCAACGCCGCCCTGGACGAGACCCCCGGCGTGAAGACCGATACTTTAGAAGGTGTATTCACACGCGCTGGAGCCTAGGCTTTCTGTTCTATAGTCCCACAAAAAAGCCGGCCCTTGCGCCGGCTTTTTTTATGAGAAACAACAAACCGCTAGGCCCGCTTCCATTTGATAGAGCAGCCAATGGCTTTGGTGGAGTTAACAGTTGCTGGCTTGCCCGCCAGAATATCCGTCATGGCATTTTCCAGATACTTGGTTTTTACCAGCGTAGCATCTTCCGAATTGTCGTCGATGGCGCCAATGTAGCGCACCACAAAGTCGGCGCCTTGGCGGGCAACCACATACAGGTGGGGCGTGCGGGTAGCACCGTACTGCTTCGCAATTTGCTGCGTTTCGTCTTGCAGGTAGGGAAAGCCATACTGCTTGGCCTTAGCTCGTTTCTGCATCTCGGCGAAGGAGTCGCCGGGGGCCACGCCCGGGTCGTTGGGGTTGATGGCAACTACCGGGTAGCCCTGTGGGGCATACTTTTGGTGAAGAGCCAGAATGCGGCTTTCGTAAGCTTGGGCGTAGGGGCAGGTGTTGCAAGTGAAGATCACAATGTAGCCCTTGGCTGCCTTGTTATCGGCCAACGACACCAGCTTGCCATCCACATTCTTAAGCTTGAAATCAACTACTTTATCGCCCACCTGGTAACCCACTACGTCGGGGCGGAGCATGATAAAGCTGCTTAGTGCCAGCACCAGATACGCCGCCAGCAAAGGAAGAATCTTTTTCATGAGATGATGGAAAAAAAGGTGAATGCTAAACCATGAAAGTAGGTGCGCGGCGTATCCAAAGGCGCTAAAATTTCAGCTTGTGCCGTTGCCTATGCCTAGCCGCGTATTACAAAAACGCCTGCAATTGTTTTTGCAACTCCTCGGCAGTGAATTCCTTTTCAAAAGTGGCTCGTTTGCTTTTGGCATTGTTTACCAGCATAGTGAAGGGCAGTGCCCCGCTCCATTTGGCGTCTATCTTGTTAAGATACGTATTAGGGTCGGGTTCATTGAGCAACACTACTTCCGACCTGAGCCCCCGCTTCAGCACAAAGGGTTTTACTTTCTTATCCAGCTGGGAAGCGTAATCCATGCTTACTAGCAGCACCTTCACTTTCTGCTTAGCGTAGGTAGTGGTGAGTTGGTCGAAGTAAGGAAGCTCCTTAACGCAGGGGGCACACCACGTGGCCCAGAAGTTCACCACGTACGTGGTGTCGGTGGCGCGACTCAGGCGCTTTTGCAGATCTGGGAGCTTAATTACCTCTACCTGCTGGGCCTGGCTAGGTAGGGCCAGGAAACAAATGGCGGCTGAAAAAAGAAGAGTAAGTCGGTTCATGTGAAGGTGAGCTAGTTGAGATAAAGATAAGGTAAAGGCTAGGAAGTTGCGGCCCAGCTCTGAGGCTTCTTCCCCAACGAAGTAGCCCCTAATAACGCGTATCCTGTTTCACGCCATTGCTCGCTCTACTAAGGGCCAGATGCCAGCGTAGCGGGTGGCGCAAAATCAAGCCGGGGCTTACTTCTCCGCAGCCCAACAAAGAAAGCCTCGTACCTTTGCCAACAAGCAACTTTACCAACCCCTACGCAGTTTCTGCTACGCATAATCTGCCTGCCGTATGAGCCTGACTTCCAAAATCTACTGCCCCAGCCTCACCGAATACAAACGCCGCCTCTCCCGGGAAGTAAAAATCGGGGAGTTGCCCATGGGAGGGCTCAACCCCATTCGGGTGCAGAGCATGACCACCGTGGATACCATGGACACGCGGGGCTCGGTGGAACAGACCCTGCGCATGGTAGAGGCCGGCTGCGAGTATGTGCGCATCACGGCCCCCAGCGTGAAGGAGGCGCAAAACCTGCTGGAAATCAAGAAGGAACTGCGTAAGCGCGGCTGCAACGTGCCTCTCATTGCCGATATTCACTTCACGCCCAACGCCGCGGAACTAGCCGCCCGCATTGTGGAGAAAGTGCGCGTGAACCCCGGCAACTACGCCGATAAAAAGAAGTTCGACGTCATTGAGTACACCGATGCTACCTACGCGGCCGAGGTAGACCGCATCCGGGAGCGTTTTCGGCCCCTGGTGCAGATCTGCAAGCAGTACGGCACGGCAATGCGCATCGGCACCAACCACGGCTCCCTGTCCGACCGGATCCTGTCGCGCTACGGCGATACGCCCTTGGGTATGGTAGAGTCGGCGCTGGAATTTCTGCGTCTGTGCGAAGAAGAGAACTACTACGACGTGGTGCTGAGCATGAAAGCCTCCAACACGCAGGTAATGGTACAGGCTTACCGCTTGCTGGTGCAGAAGCTTGACGAGGAAGGCTTGCAGCCCTACCCGCTACACCTGGGCGTAACGGAAGCCGGCGAGGCCGAGGACGGCCGCATCAAGTCGGCCGTGGGCATCGGCACGCTGCTGGAAGACGGCCTAGGGGATACCGTGCGCGTGAGCCTCACCGAAGCGCCCGAAGCCGAAGCGCCCGTTGCCAAAGCGCTCATTGACCGCTACACCACCCGTGCTGCCGATGCCAAGCCCATTGCCCCGCTCACGGAAGACTTTGCAACGGCGGGGGCTGCTGCGGCCTCCGGTGCCCACGTATTCAATGCTGATCTGATTAGCAACGACGCCAATCTGTCGCCGATTGATCCTTTCCAGTACCACCGTCGGGCTACCCGCGAGGTCCTGAACCTTGGGGGCCAGAATGTGCCCCGCGTGCTGGTAGACCTCTCGCGCCTGCCCTCACTGGAGTACGCCGACCTGCGGGCTGCCGGCCACCTGTATTCAGCCTTCCTCGACAAGTTTCAGATGAATGACCTGGGCGCCGACTACGTGTATTCGGGCCAGCGCCCGGTGCCGTTTATGCTGCCCAACGGCCTGAAAGAGGTGCTGGACTTCTCGGCTTGGGTTGATGGCGGCCAGCGCCCCGATCATTACCCGGCATTTACGCCCGCCGAATATGCAGTGGCCAGTGCCAAGCATCCGGAGCTGAACTTCGTGTTTCAGACCCTGGATTCGCTGACGCCTGCTACCCTCGACCACCTGCGGGAAGACCCCACGGCCGTTGTAATTCTGCGCACCGACAATGCCCACGCCATGCCGGAAATTCGACGGGCTTTCTTCCGCCTGATTCATAGTGGCGTCACCAACCCCGTTATCATCAGCCGCCAGTACCCTGAGCTAACGCCCGAACAGACTCAACTCTACGCCGCTACTGACGTGGGAGGTCTGCTCCTGGATGGCCTGGGCGATGGCGTAGTGCTCAGCACGGAACTACTGCCAGAGCGTAGCAAAGCCGAGTGGCTCCAGACCCTAGACCAGCTCAACCAACTCAGTTTTGGGATTCTGCAGGCGGCCCGCACGCGCATGTCTAAAACGGAGTACATCAGCTGCCCCAGCTGCGGCCGTACCTTGTTCGACCTCCAGGAAACCACTGCCATGATCCGCAAGCGCACCGACCACCTAAAGGGCGTAAAAATTGGCATCATGGGCTGCATCGTGAATGGTCCCGGCGAAATGGCCGACGCCGATTACGGCTACGTGGGCGTAGGCAAGGGTAAAATTGCTCTCTACCGCGGCCAGGAAGTCATCAAGAAATCCGTGCCCGAAGAGCAAGCCGTAGACCAGCTCATCGACCTCATGCGCGAGGACGGCAAGTGGATTGAACCTATGCGACTAGAGGAATCGGTGGTCGGGTAGTACAAGCAAAAGCGCGTTCATGATGCATGCGGAAATGATGCGACAGGCTATGGAAATAGCCGGCATCAAGATGAGAGTACATTCTGAACCGTTACGAGACGAGAATAAAGAGGTGCTTCGCCGAATTGGTTTGCCGGAAGAAGCACAACAGTTCTTTGTAGCCTTTTCTTTCAACATAGATCTTGAAATCGGAGAGCTACACTATGACCAGGCAAATTGCTTCAAGAAAAATCTTGAGTGGGAGGATGGTTTCCAACGAGCCCTTCGCGCGGGTTTGCTAGTGATAGGCAGCGGATCAACGGGTGATCCAATTGCCCTGGATATTCAAGATCTGCAGGCTGGCTATCTGTTTCATGATTATTTCTGGGAACAGGAGGCGGAAGACCCAAGAAAGTTCTTCATTAAGATGAACTGCTCGTTAGGCCAGCTCTTTTTGAATTCGGTATCTGTGGAGGAATACCCAGTAGATGCGTACGAAGCCGCTGCGTATATGGGCTCTGAGTTCACTGGTTACGAAGACTTGGAGGATGATCGTTAAAGCATCCGCGCCGCTTATCCGTCTGCTTCCCCATGAAACTACGCGTTATCTTAACGGGGGCTACCGGCATGGTAGGAGAGGGCGTACTGCTGGAGTGCTTGAACAGCCCCGAAGTGGAGCAGGTGCTCTCCCTTAGCCGCAAGCCCAGCGGCCGCCAGCACCCCAAGCTGCGGGAAATCCTGCACGCCGATTTCCACAACCTCTCACCAATCCAAGACCAGCTTGCGGGCTACAACGCTTGTTTTTTCTGCCTGGGCGCCTCGTCCGTGGGTATGAAGGAGGCGGAGTACCGCCGCCTGACCTACGACCTCACCCTGCATTTCGCCCACATACTACTGCCCCGCAACCCCGACCTCACGTTCTGCTTCGTGTCGGGGGCGGGTACGGATGGTACCTTGAAAAGCGGGCAGATGTGGGCGCGGGTAAAGGGCGAAACGGAAAATGCCTTGCTACAACTGGGCTTCGCGCACGCCTACATGTTTCGGCCGGCTTTTATGCGCGCTACCCCCGGGCAGAAGCATGTGAAAGGCTACTACCATTTGATTGGGTGGCTATATCCGGTGTTACGGACGGTAGCGCCCAAGTACGTTTCTAAGCTATCAGAGCTAGGGGAGGCCATGATTCGGGTGGCGCAACGCGGCTACTCCAGGTCAGTTCTGGAGGTGCCCGACATCGTGAAACTGGCTAAGGAATAGGCCACGCAAGCGCCAAAAGCGTAAAACCACAGGAGTAGCCTGGGTAGTGCGTAGGGTCCTCTTCTTATTTTATTGGAGTGGGTTCTGGGCGGTACCGTTACGTATATCTGTATGGCCTCCCGTTTGCTAACCTTGCCTGAGTTGGGCTTGCTGCTTTATATGCTGCGCGGCAAACCGCACGTAGAGCACCTTTTAGCGGTATTGCCCACGGCCCAGGTAGAAGACCTGACCGATGGTGGCGTGGGAAGCATCCGGTTCGTGAGCACAAAGCTGCGCCGCCGCTTGGGTAGCTCCATTGCGGAACTGTGGTACTCGGATGAGGATGGGGTAGCCGTGCTGGCCTCGCTTTACCTAGATGAGGAAGGCGAGCTATACGAACTGGATAGCTGGAAAGTAGACGGTTCTCCTTTGCGGCGCGTACCCGTTTTCTGACCGCCGTACGCTTGCCACTGTGGTCCTAGGGATTAGTGCTGAGCGGAACCCCATGAGCCAAGCGAGTAGGAGCTAAGCCGCCGGCTTTAGGGATAGTACTAGTCACCATTCGGCAAGTAATAAGTTGAGCTTGGTCGGGAGCTGGAACAATTCCCGGATATTTGGTAGAATTTTCCTGCCCTTTATTCGCTTTTCCGCTTGAGTCGGACGCCCGCCCCTGCTTCACCACTGGCCCTGGTACTGCCCTGTTACAACCCGCCCGCCGGCTGGACTGCCAACATTGTATCCAGCTTAGCCCGGTTCGAAGCTCTATTGCCTACCGAAGCCCGCCCCGTGCACCTCTACCTCGTCAACGATGGTAGCGCCGCCGTTACCGACGACGACGTGCACTTCCTGCGGGCCAGCCTGCCCCACTTCACCTACCTCACGTATTCCCTAAATAAAGGCAAGGGCTACGCCTTGCGCACGGGCATCAGTCAGGTAACGGAGCCGATGTGCCTGTTCACCGACATCGACTTTCCGTACGAGGAAACCAGCATGGCTACGGTGCTCGAAGCCCTGCGGACGGGCCAGTGCGATGTAGCCGTGGGCACCCGCGACGAAGCGTACTACGCCAAAGTGCCAGCCGGCCGGGTGTTCATTTCCAAGATGCTACGCCGCAGCACGGGCCTTTTACTAGGTTTGCCAGTTTCGGATACGCAGTGCGGGCTCAAGGGCTTCAACGAACAGGGAAGACACGTATTCCTGCGCGGAAAAATCGACCGGTACCTGTTTGACTTAGAGTTTATCTTTCTGGCTTCGCGGCCTGGCGCCCGCTTGCGGGTGCGGCCAGTGCCGGTACGTCTCAAGCCAGGCGTTATCTTTTCGCGCATGAATCCGAAGATTCTGCTCAACGAAAGTGGGAGCTTCCTCAAAATTCTGCTGGCCCGATTTATATGAGTATGCAAGTGCGCAATCAGCGGAGCCGGCACTGGCTAACGCTGGTCGTGGTGTTGGCCGTTGGGCTGCTGGGTAGTGCGCTGTTTGCGCCCATTGTGGAGCATCCAGGGGGCTACCTCTTCAGTAGTATTGATGATGGTATCAAGAACTACTACACCGCGGCGTGGTATGTGCAGCACGACACTGCGTGGTGGTTCAGCGGTATGAATTATCCCTTCGGTGAACACGTGGTGTTCACCGATAACCAGCCGCCGCTGGCCTATGTCTTAGGGGTGTTCCACCGCCAGGGTGTGGCCTTGGATGTGGTAGCGGTGTTCAACGTGCTGATGCTGCTGGCCCAACTATTGAGCGTGCCGCCGCTGCTGGCACTGTTGCGGCGCTGCCGCCTGCCCGCATGGTATGCGGCCTTGGCTACTGGGCTCATTGTATTGCTGGCGCCTCAGCTAGAGCGCATGCTGGGCCACTACGCGCTGTCGTACTCCTGTGTCATTCCCTTGCTCTGGTATGCGCTGGTGCGGGCCACTGAAACCACTACGCGCCGGCCAGGCTTGTGGTATGCTGCCTACGCCACGCTCACCACGGTATTCGGTTTTCTGCATCCCTACTACTTAGCCATCAGCGCCTTGCTTTTGCTGGCGCACAGTGCTGTAGCGTGGTGGCAGCGGCCTAAGGCGCTGCGCGGTCGGCCGTCTGTCGGTTTTTGGTTGCGGGTGCTGGCCACGGTAGCCGTGCCGATGGTGCTGTTTCAGGCGTCATTGGCACTGACGGACCCTTTCGCCGCCGATCGGCCCACCAATCCCTACGGCTTCTTTGCTTACAGTTCTTCGGTGTGGAGTGTGTTCTTCCCGGTTGAAACGCCAGTGCGCGAAGCGTGGCAGCGCGTCTTCCATACCCCCGATCCTAGCTGGGAAGGCCAGGCGTATGTGGGTCTTGTGGCTACTCTTATCACCCTGGCTACTCTGGTACGGGTAGGGCAGCGGCTGCGGCGCCGGCAGTGGCGCCGACTCCGATGGCCGGCCCTGCCGCCAGTGCTGCGCGTAAGCCTTTGGGCCGGGCTATTGATTCTACTTTTTTCCATGGGCTGGCCGTTTCGGTGGGGCTTAGAAGGGCTGCTGAACTTCCTCGGGCCCATCCGGCAGTTTCGCTCTATTGGGCGCTTTGCCTGGATCTTCTACTACTTCTACTCCGTGTACGCTGCGTATGCGCTCTACCAAGGCTTCCGTTGGTTGCGCCAGCGTGGCCGTAAGGAGGTAGCTACCGGCGTATTAAGCGCCTGTTTGCTGCTGTGGGCCGTGGAGGGCGTCTTCAACACGGCCCACAAATCCTACCGTATTCTGCATCCTGAGCGCGGAAGAGGCCGCACGCTGAGCGCTACTTCCACCACCTACCCCCAGCGGCTGCGGCAAGCTGGTCGCCAAGCCCAAGAGTTTCAGGCTCTGGTGCCACTGCCGTTTTACCTCTTGGGCAGCGAGGTATTCTCAATTGGTCACGGCGACAAAAGCTCATACGAGAGCATGCGTGCTTCGCTGGAGATGGGAATGCCGCTGGCCGCCACTATGCTGTCTCGCACGCCGCTGTATCAGGCCCAAGCTACCGGTCAACTGCTGAGCCACCCAGCCATCGACAAGCCCGTGTTAGCTCACTACCCCGACCAACGGCCTTTGCTGGTGCTCGTAGCGGCCGGGGAAGAGCTAGATTCAACAGAAGCTTCACTGCTTGCCCGGGCCCATATTTTCTACCGCGATTCCACTGTATGGTTGGCCGAGCTACCCATAAGCCAGCTGGAAAACCGGCCCGCACTTACCGCCTCCTTCCGGCAGCAACGCGCTCAGCTAATAGCCCGCCCCGGTTACTGGGCGTCGGCCTCGGCTCCGCAGATAGTGCACCTAGGCTTCGATACGCCCGCCCAGGAGCCTTCCTTTAGCGGGGCCGACAAGCTGCCAGCATTCCAAGGCGGTAGCGCCCAGGGGCTGCGCAAGAACGGATTCTTTCTGCTGAATCAGCCGCAGCAGCAAGCTGGCTGGTACGAAGCCTCCATTTGGGCCTATGCCCGCACCACCGACCTGCCCACCCTGCATGGCAGCCTGCTTAGTGCTACCGGTGCCGTGCTCGATAGTGCGCAGGCCCACACGAAATATAGCCCCGATATTCTAGGCGACTGGGTGCGGCTGACCGTGCGACTGCGCGTGCGCCAGCCCGGTCAGCGCCTGCGCTTCTGGATGCGCGGCCGAAAAGTGTGGTTTGATGAGTTTGAGCTGCGCCCCGCCGCCGTCACTAGTTGGCGGCAGCCTACGCCCTCGGCCCCGTTGGTGCGCAACAACTATCCTCTCATAGCCCCACCTTTCCCCGCCGAGCTGCCAAAAGACCGGCGGAAGTAGCCACGCCCGCTACTTACACTTTTCCTTGCGGCGCGTGTCGATGATGTGGGCAATTTTCCAGCCGTCTGTGAGCTTCACGAGTTGGAAGGAGTTGTATCCACAATGGCTGAAGGTGCTACCCAGGTAAAATTCATACGGCGTCCACACGCTAGCCAAGTTGGCATCAATCAAAACCTTATCGAAGGTGATGCGCTCATCCCAAACTTCCTTGTGCGGGCTTCCTACTGCTTTTACAAACTCCGTTGGGCTTTCCGGTCGGAGCACCGTTTGGCCATTGCGGGAGCTGAGCGTGTGAAACACAGCACCTGGCGCTAGGGTACGGCGCACGGCTGCGCTATCGGCGCGGCGCATACCATCGAAAAACGCCTGAATGGTTTTCTGCACGGCTGCCGTTTCGGAAGCGGGCGTTTGAGCCGTTACGGCGGTAGCCGACCCTACGATCAGCGCAAAAACAAGACGAGTATGGAACATAAAAGGAGGGTAGGAATGGAAAGTACTAGGTAGAACTAGGGATGTGGTGCCCCCGCCAAGTGCTTGGGCGGCGCCAGTGGATAAAATTATGTTATTCTGCTCCCCAACGCACCCATTGGGTTAATTTTGCGGTTTGCAATTGACCTGCGTCTCCCTGCCATCCCGTTTCTGCATGACTTTTCGCCGCACCTTCGACCTGCTTGCTCATCTTGCTACCACCACGCCCCAGGCCGACTGCCTGGTGGCAAAAAAAGACGGTAGCTGGCAACCACTGAGCGCGCAGCGCGTGCAGGAGCTCAGCAACCAGGTTAGCTTGGGTTTGCGCCAGCTGGGCGTTGAGCCAGGTGACAAGGTCGCCATCATTTCCACCAACCGCCCTGAGTGGGTTATTGCTGATTTTGGCATTGCTCAGCTGGGAGCCGTAAGCGTACCAATGTACCCCACCATTACGGTGGAGGACTACCGCCACATATTTCAGGATGCCGGCGTGCGGGTAGTACTGGTGGAAAACAAGAAGCTGTTGAGCCGGGTGCAGGAAGCCGTGGCGGGCATGACACCTGGGCCGGAGCACATTTTCTCGTTCGATGAACTGCCCGAGGTCGGTAATTTCCAGAGCTTGCTAGTCCTGGGTAAGTCCGCCGAGGTAGCCGAGTTGGAGACGCTGAAAGCCGCCGTGCAGCCCGACGACTTACTTACGCTAATTTATACTTCGGGCACTACGGGCCGGCCCAAGGGTGTGATGCTCAGCCACCGTAACATCCTTTATAATTGCGAGAACCTAACGGGTTATCTGCCGCTGCCTGCCGGCAATAAGGCGTTGAGCTTCCTGCCCCTCAGCCATATTTTTGAGCGCACGGCCACCTACCTCTACCTGCAGTTAGGTTTCAGTGTATGGTACGCTGAGAGCGTAGAGCGCATAGCCGACAACCTGCGCGAAGTGCAGCCCCAGGTATTTACCACGGTGCCACGCCTGCTAGAAAAAATCTATGATAAGATTGTGGCGAAAGGCCAGGAGCTGACGGGGGCAAAGAAAAAGCTGTTCTTCTGGGCGCTAGACTTAGGCTTGCGCTACGATACGCAGCAGAACCAAGGCATGTGGTATAACGCCCAGTTGGCACTAGCTAACAAGCTAGTGTTCAGCAAGTTGCGCGAGGCTATGGGAGGTAAAATCTGCTATATCGTGAGTGGGGGTGGTGCCTTGCAGCCGCGCCTGGCTCGAGTGTTCTGGGCCGCCGGTATTCGGGTAATGGAAGGCTATGGCATGACGGAAACGGCCCCTGTTATTGCTGCTAGCCAGCCCGTGCCCGAGGGCAACCTGATTGGGGCGGTAGGCCCCGTAATTCCAGGCGTGGAAGTGAAAATTGCCGCCGACGGTGAAATTCTGACTCGCTCGCCTTCCGTGATGCAGGGCTACTACAATCGACCCGATCTGACCCAGGAAGTTATTGATTCCGATGGCTGGCTGCATACCGGCGACATCGGGGAGTTTATTGCGGGTCGCTTCCTGAAAATCACGGACCGCAAGAAGGAGATGTTTAAAACTTCCAACGGTAAGTACGTGGCTCCGCAGCCCTTGGAATCTAAGCTAGCCGAGTCGCCGTTGGTAGAGCAGGTAATGGTAGTAGGTGAGGGGCAGAAGTTTGCCGCGGCGCTGTTAGTGCCCGCTTTTACCGAGCTGCGCGCCTGGGCTCAGAAACGTGGCTTGCCTACTGACCTTTCCGATGCGGCCTTGGCGGCTCACGCTCAGGTGCAACAGCTCTATGACCAGTTAGTACAGCAGGCCAATGCTGCCTTCGCCCAATGGGAACAAATCAAAAAGGTAGTGCTGCTGCCGGAGCTGTGGAGCGTAGAATCGGGTGAGTTGACTCCCACTATGAAAGTAAAGCGTAAGATCATCAGCCAAAATAACCAACAGCGCATCGAAGCCATTTACCAGTAGCTAGGTAGAGGGTGTTAGGAAAGAAGATACGTGCATATTGCCCGCTCTAAGCAGTGATAACCTTGCGTATAATGCTTGAGTTAGCAGCTCATTATCAGTGCGTTTAGGCCTTCGGGTACTATCGATAGAGCTAGACGCTGAGACGCGGTAGTAGCCAAAATAAATGCCGTTCTTTTTGCCTGAAAAACAAATCTTTCTGCCCTGGCAGATGTTATTTTCGCACATCCACAATTCATCTTCTCATGCGCAAAGACCTGTTTAACCTGGCCCCCGTGTTCGGATACTTCTTCCGCAAGAACGACCCGAACCGCCACACCAATTTTAACCTGCGCACCATGCACTTCATCAACAAGCTGAGCATGGCCATGTTCTTGGTGGGGTTCATTGTACTGCTGTACCGCTGGTTCCTTCGCTAACTTGTAGCGTTTTCTATAGAAGACCGTTGTGCTCCGCTGGGTAGCATGGCGGTCTTTCCTGTTATTAGCCCTCTGACTTGTATGAACATCGAAGATTTCCGTGACTACTGCCTGTTGAAAGCAGGCGTAACCGAAGAAACTCCCTTTGGCCCCGATACGCTTGTGTTCAAAGTGGTAGGCAAACTCTTCGCCCTCACTGATATCAATACCTTTGGCAGCGTTAATCTGAAGTGTGACCCCGAGCGGGCCGTGGAGCTACGCGAGCAGCACGACTACGTGCTTCCGGGCTTTCACATGAATAAAAAGCATTGGAATACCATTCTAATGGGCACTGGCGTTCCGGCTCATCAGTTTCGCGAGCTAATTGATCATTCTTACGACTTGGTACGCGCATCCCTGCCTAAAAAGCAGCGGGAACAACTAGCCGCTGCTGAGCAGGAGTAAACTACGGGTTACTCGTGCCAAGGCCTGTAAGCTAACTTCCGCCACGGCTCAGAGATTCTCATAATAGCCATCTGGATTTCTCGACTGCGCTATTCCGTACGAATAAAAAGGCCCGTTGGAATACTCCAACGGGCCTTTTTTACTAAGAGTCTGCCAGATTACACGACCACGTTTACCATACGGCCGGGTACTACAATCACCTTCTTGGCTTCCTTGCCTTCAGCAAATCGGGCCAGGATATCCGTAGCGCGCACAGCGGCCTCAATTTCAGCGGCCGTGGCGGTAGCCGGGAACTGTAGCTGCTCCCGCACCTTGCCATTGATGGCTACGGGATAGTTCACCGTGTCTTCTACCAAGTATTCCTCCTTAAACTCAGGGTAGGCAACGGAACTGATGCTACCGGCTTCGTGGCCTAGTTTCTGCCACAGCTCCTCCGCCAAGTGCGGGGCGTAGGGCGAGATAAGAACAACGAGCGGCTCTAGAATAGCGCGGTTGTGCGTGTTCAGGGTCGTCAGCTCGTTCACCGTAATCATGAGGGCGCTGACGGTGGTATTGAACGAGAACTTCTCAATGTCTTCCTCTACCTTCTTGATGGCCTTGTGCAAAGCCTTCAGTTCGGCGGGTTTAGGCGCTTCATCAGTTACGGCGAAGTCGCCATCCTGGGGGTGGTAGAGGCGCCAGAGCTTCTTGAGGAAGCCCGCTACGCCGCTCATGCCATTGGTATTCCATGGCTTGAATTGCTCCAGCGGCCCCAGGAACATCTCGTACAAACGCAGCGCATCAGCCCAAACTTCTCGATGAGCGTGTCGGGGTTCACTACGTTGTAGAGCGACTTTGACATTTTTTCCACTAACGTACCGCAAACGTAGGTGCCGTCATCCTCCAGAATGAACTCGGCCGTGGAATATTCTGCCCTCCACTTCTTAAAAGCCTCTAAGTTGAGTATGTCGTTGTCGACAATGTTAACATCGACATGTAGCTCGGTCGTTTTGTATTCGTCCTTTTTGCCAGCACTTACAAAAGTATTGGTGCCCTGAATACGATAAATAAGATTTGAGCGGCCCAGGATCATGCCCTGGTTAATGAGCTTCTGAAAGGGCTCATGCGCAGTTACCAAGCCGAGGTCCTTGAGGAAGAGGTGCCAGAAGCGGGAGTAGAGCAGGTGACCGGTGGCGTGCTCTGCGCCACCCAGGTACAGGTCTACATTTTGCCAGTACTGCTCGGGCTCCTGGCCTACGAAACGCTCCTGGTTTTCGGGGTCCATGTAGCGCAGGAAGTACCACGAAGAACCCGCCCAGCCGGGCATGGTGCTCAGTTCGTAATCATACTGGCCCTTGTACTTCCAGTCCTTGGCGCGGGCTAGGGGCGGCTCACCCGTTTCGGTGGGCTTGTACTCGTCAATTTCAGGTAGCACCAGTGGCAAGTCGGCCTCTGCTACACCGTAGGCTACGCCGTCCTTATAGTAAATCGGGATGGGCTCGCCCCAGTACCGCTGGCGGCCGAAGATGGCGTCGCGAATACGGAAGTTGACTTTGCCCTTACCGATACCCCGTTCTTCCAACTGCTGAATGAGGATTTGGGTAGCTTCCTTATAGCCCAAGCCAGTAATAAGGCCGTGCAGGTAGCTGCCTTCCTTAGTGGGGTCAGCCTGCTCCTCAATCTGCTGCTGATCAACAACCTGCACGATGGGCAGGTTGAAGTGCTTGGCAAATACGTAGTCGCGCTGGTCGCCGGAAGGTACGGCCATAACGGCGCCAGTACCGTAGCCCGCCAGGACGTAGTCGGCAATCCAGATTTGGATGGGTTCGTTGTTGAAAGGATTCAGGGCGTAAGCGCCCGTGAAAGCGCCCGACACCGTTTTGGTATCGGCCATCCGGTCGCGCTCTGAGCGGCGCTTGGTGGCGTCAATGTAGGCCTGTACGGCTTCCTGCTGCTCGGGCGTTGTCAGGGTTTTAACCAACTCATGCTCGGGAGCAAGCACGAGGAAGGTAGCCCCGTAGATGGTATCTACGCGGGTGGTATACACCTTGATTTGCGCCTGCTCGTGGCCTTGTACCGCAAAGGTCACCTCGGCGCCGATGCTCTTACCAATCCAGTTGCGCTGCATCTCCTTCACGGCCTCGGGCCAGTCAATGGTGTCGAGGCCTTGCAGGAGGCGGTCGGCGTAAGCCGTGATGCGTAGGTTCCACTGTGGCATCAACCGACGTTCCACGGGGAACCCTCCGCGCTCCGATACGCCGTCTTTCACTTCATCGTTGGAAAGCACCGTGCCTAAGCCAGCGCACCAGTTTACGTAGGTGTCTGACTGATAAGCCAATCGGTAGGGGTGCACCGCTTGCAGCTTCTGCTTCTCACTCCACATCTGCCACTGGCCCGCCGTGAAATCATGACGCTCTTCGTCGTCCCCGGCGGCGCGTATGCCCTGGCTGCCATTCTCGGCAAACTTATCAAGCAGGGTCTTTAGCGGCTCGGCACGGTCGGTATCGAGGTTGTACCAGCTATTGAACAGCTTCAAGAAGATCCACTGAGTCCACTTGTAGTAATTGGGGTCGGAGGTGCGTACCTCGCGGCTCCAATCGTAGCTGAACCCCAGGGAGTTAAGCTGACGAATGTAGGTATCAATGTTTTGCTCCGTCGTGATGGCTGGGTGCTGCCCCGTTTGAATGGCGTACTGCTCGGCAGGAAGACCAAAGGAGTCGAAGCCCATGGGGTGCAGCACGTTGAAGCCCTGCAGGCGCTTGTAGCGCGACACAATATCGGAGGCAATGTAGCCAAGCGGGTGGCCTACGTGCAACCCAGCCCCGGAGGGGTAGGGGAACATATCTAGCACATAGTACTTGGGCTTCTCAGAAGCGTTGTCAGCCTTGAAGGTATTATGCTCTTTCCAGTGGGCTTGCCACTTCTTTTCAATTTCCTGGGGACTATAGCCGGGCATGGGCTTCCGATTAGGTGGTTACTTGCTGAACTGGCGAAATTAAGTGGAAATGCCGGGAAAGGATAATCATAGGCAAGATTAGGGTCCTAATGGGTAGGAGCATTCCGTGTTCTTGGCGAGGAGTTTTTTCCTGGGCGAATACCGGTTTTAGATAGTCAGGAGAGCACAACCACGAAACCCTACAAGCAAACATGCTACAGCCCAGGCTACCATGCACAGCCCCAGGCCGCTGCTATTGGCCCCAACACTCGGATTGGTAGCGCATGGTGCGGCCCGGCCGTGCACTTACGATGCCCAGCTGGATATCCGCTCCGACGCCAGTGGGCGGAAGCTGCGAGCCTCAGCCACTTAAGCCACGCCGATCTTTTACCAACGGATGCTTATCATCAAGCAGCATAAATCAGGTAAACAAGCTATGCAAAAAGAAGAGACAGGGTACGCGCTACCACGCTTAGAGGACGGTGCTAAGCAGTAGCGTTAACGTTGAGCTAGCTCCACCGTACGCATATAGTGAGTCTACCATGACAACAGCTCATTTTGAACTATCTCTCCGTTGTATTCCGGTTTCTGCGCCAGCGCTTCGACTTGCTTGATGACACCGCCGATCCGGCCGTGATTGAGGAAAGCGTAAAGTCGAACACCTCCTTTCGGGGTACTAATTTATGGGTGCTCATCTTCGCCATTCTTATCGCCTCCGTGGGGCTGAATGTTAATTCCACAGCCGTCATCATCGGCGCCATGTTGATTTCACCCCTGATGGGCCCACTGGTGACCATGGGCTATAGCGCGGCCACGAATAACCCAGACTTGCTGCGACAAGCTTTGCGCAACTTAGCGCTGGCCATTGGTATCAGCCTGCTTACGTCCACCGTGTATTTCATGCTCACGCCCTTACGGGAGGCCCAGTCGGAACTGTTAGCGCGTACGGAGCCCACTATCTGGGACGTGCTGATAGCCTTATTTGGGGGGCTGGCTGGTGCCGTAGGGCTTACGCGCCGCGAGAAAAGCAATGTCATCCCCGGCGTGGCCATTGCCACTGCCCTTATGCCACCCTTGTGTACCGTCGGCTATGGTCTTGCCTCCGGGCAGTGGCACTATGCTCTGGGAGCGTTCTACCTGTTCGCAATCAACTGCGTATTCATCACGCTGGCTTCTTTCTTGGTAATGCGCTTTCTGCGTCTGCCCGCGCATGAGTTTCAGGATGAGAAGCATGCCAAGCGCGTACGCCGCCTGATGCTAGCGGCGGCCGTGGTAGTAGCAGGACCCAGCGTGTGGTTGGGTTACCGCATCGTGCAACGCTCCGTGTATGAGCACGCGGCTGAAGATTTTGTGAGAAAGGAGTTGGATTTTCCTGGCACGTACGTAGTTACCCGCCAGATTGACGCCCGAAAGCGACAGATCAATGTGTTGTTATTAGGGCCTACCATTGATGCGGCTCGCTTGGGTGCCGCCCGCCGTCAATTAATTGAATATCATTTGCTGCCTACCCAGCTTATTGTACGCCAGGGCTTACAGGCCTACGACTCGTTGGATGCAAAAGCCTTGAGCCAAAACTCAGCCGAGGATGTACGTGCCCGCCAGAACAAGTTGCCGGCCCGGCCCGAAGCGGAGCTAACGCAACTCCACCAGCTAGTGGCAGCCTCCCGCTCGTCGTTGCCGGCCCCTGGTGACTTGCTACGCGAGGTGCAGGTAGAACATCCCACGGTGCGCCGTTTGGCTCTAGCTCAACTGGTGCGTCCGGCCGTGTTACGCGACTCTCTTCCGGCGGACACTGTGCTACTAGCCAGCGTTGAAACCCAGGCCGATGTGCCAGAGCCAGAGCAACACCGGCTAGTGCAGTGGCTGCAAGCCCGTACCAACTATCAACGGGTGCAATTGGTGGTAGCAGCCGTGCCCTCCTCAGCAGTTGCCTTAGATTCCGTACCTCCGACTCCCGCCAACCCTCCGCGCAGAGCTACCCGATTAGACCAGAAGCGGGGGCGTTAAGTTAGAAATGGGGTCTTGGCCGTCCCAAGTGCCTTCCGTGCGTAGCACCTGAAATCGGGCAAACAGCTCTTCCCCGTACCACTTCTCCTGGCGAGTTAGCCTGATAACTTCTTTGTGCTTTTCACTGCGGTAGGCGTAGTCCTGCATGGCCTGGGCCGATTCCCAGAGGCTGAACGTGGCCTGGCGCACTACTGGCAATTCGCCGAGCCCAATGGCGGCCCGCACGCCGGGTGCCTGGGCTACGGTGGCGCTGGTAGGAGCCACATAACGCCAAAAGCGGGGTGTTTTCTGCCAGCGGATAGAAGCGCGGGTGAGTACAGCCACGGGGCCGCCGGGTGCTACGTCCGTCGGGTAGTCGAAGGGATTGACTCCGCTCCAAAGCCCGTGAGACTTCAGGGGGGCTAGCTCAGCCGTCCAGATTTCGGTGGTGCGCTGCCGGTACTCCTGCCACAGCGGATGCTCCGCAAAGAATGTTGCGGCGGCAGCGGCTGATTCCCACACGGCCATAAACCCATAGCGGTGCAAGTTAGGCAGGGCCCCAAACCCGCCGGCGCCGCTGCCCAGCAACTTCTGAAACGACAGGCCGGCTACCCGTTGCAGGGGCCGTTGGGCCGTGCCCATCTGCGCAAATGCCCACCGCTTTTGGTCGGGCTGCAGGGTGAGGATGGAAAGTGTAGTGAGCAAGGAAAGGCAGAGTAGGTACGGCAGACAGTTCGGTATGGGCTGCCAGCGAAATGCCTGGGCAGGAGGGCCAAAACCGGGGCGGTACGCGAAACAACAAAAAAGGACCGGAAAAGCTTCCGGTCCTCTTCAAACTACTAGGCTAACGTTAAAGCCTAGAGTGGGTTCACCTTGGTGTGTTCGTCGCCGGTGGGCTGGTACCGCTCGCCGGTAGCCACCGCTTTCACGTAGCCAAAGGCGCGTACAAGCACGTTGCTCGGCTGGTCCCAGTACTCGCCCCGGTCAATGCTGATTTTTAGCAGGGCGATGTTGGGGTCCTCTGGGCCCTTGGGGAACCAGGCGCGCAAGCCTTCCGTCCACAGTTCTTTTACTTTCTGCTGATCGGTAAGTACCGTGGCAGTACCCGAAATTGAAACGTAGAGATTGTCGTCGGGCTTGGAGTAGCCCAGGTTTACGTGCTGGTCTTTGCGGACCTCGTAAATCTTGGCCGAATCTTTCTCAGTGAAAAACCATAGCGTACCATCTTCATCGGGCTTCTGGGTGTACATCGGCCGGCTATGAAGACCACCTTCCGCATCGGCAGAGGTCAGCATGGCAATCTTAATATCTTTAATTCTGTCAATCAGCTTGGTCACATCGTGACTTTCGGCAACTTGCTCAGCCATTATCTTCGGGTTTTGGTGGTGTAAGGATCGTAGCACAGGATACGATAGGGACGCTTGAAGGTTCAGCTGCCCGATTTTGCCGTACTTCCCCTTACTCATGAATTTCCTTGCGCACTTACTCCTTTCTGGCACGCCTACTGCCACGCCCCAGTATGCCGATATTGTTGTCGGTAATTTTGCGGCCGAGGCCGTGCGCGGCCGCGCGGGCTTACTGGCCTACCCCCACGCGGTGCAACAAGGCATCCGCCTACACCGCTTCATCGACTCCTTTACCGACACGCATCCCGTGGTGCGCCGTACTACCGCCCGCCTACGTCAGGCGGGGCTAGGCAAGTGGGCCGGGGTAGTGTCCGATGTGGCTACGACCACCTGCTCGCCCGCAACTTTGCTGATTTCCATGTAGCTGCCGAGCCGCTACCCGCCTTTGCCCAGCGCCTGTACGCCCTTCTGCACCGCCGCCGCCAGGAGTTGCCTCCGCCGTTGCAACAGGTGCTGTACTACATGCGTCGTGACGATTGGCTTACCAATTATGCCCAGCCGGCGGGCCTGGAAAGGGCCTTGCTAGGCCTGAGCCGCCGCGTGCCTGCCGCCGCCGTACTCACGACGGGAGCCGCCGCCTTCCTGGCCGAGCTGCCCGCGTACCAAGCCGATTTCCGCGAGTTCTGGCCGGAGCTACGAGCTGCGGTGGAGGCGGAAGAATGGCGTGGGAACACGGCCTAGCAACGCACGCTCAACGCGTACGAGCAGCACGACTCGCTAAGGCTGATCTGTTACTTTTTCCAGCACGAAGGAGATGATGGTTCCGTCATAAAACCGATACTTCATTTCGGTAAAACCGTATTGGGGGTGGAAGTAAAAGTCTAGGTAGCTGGTGCCGAGTTTACTGTGTCTGCCCACTGCATGCACCAGCCAGCAGTCAGCCAGGGTTAGGTTGCCATACTGCCGGGGTACTTGCTTTTCTACCTCGTAGTGGCTCTTTACTGTTCCCTTGAAGGCTCCCCAGCCGGTCATAATCACGGTCATGCTGTTCCAGTTGCCCCCCACTTGCAACGAGGGGATCTTAATCTGGGGGAAAGGGGCTACCTCCGAATGCTCGTACTGGTTGTTTCGGATAGGATGAATCAGAATTTCCTTTCTATTCTCAATGGCCCCGGTAACTATCGACCTAGACCAGGTATACACCTCGGGCTTTTCCTTGAGCTTCGATTTAGGATTAGGGTAGGCCAGGAAAGTCAGCGAATCCTGCGGGGTATAATGGAACTGAAGCGAGAAGGCGGTTTGCTTGCTTGGTTGGCCAATCCAGGGTGTGCCACTGGGCGTTAAGGTGATGCTTTCTCTGGATAGCGTGTCGCCGGCCGGGCTGACAAACAGCGCCCGATAGTGGTAGTGGCGGCCGGCTTTAAAAATAACAAGGCTGTCGGTTGAGAGTGGTTGCTGCTGAAAAAGAGGCAAGCTGACCAGGCCTATTAAGGCGGCGAGAGATAAGGACATTCACCAAAGGATAAGGGATAGAAGCGGCGGCAAGTATACCATAAGATGCTGCCGTAAGAAGCCCGCAAACTAAAAACGGGGCCCAGAGGCCCCGTTTTTACTGCTACCTAGCGTAGGGAAAGCCTAGTGATGGTGGCCGCCCTCGCCGTGTACGTGGCCGTGGTCGAGCTCCTCGCGGGTAGCCTCGCGTACCTCGGCTACTTTGCCGTCGAAGTGCATAACCATGCCAGCAAGAGGGTGGTTGAAGTCCATTTTCACGGAGTCGTTGCCGATTTCAACCACTTTGCCTTGCATATGGTGGCCCTGGTTGTCGGCCATGGGGAGGAAGTTGCCCACTTGCAGCATTTCGCTGTCAATCTGGCCGTCGATTTCGAACACGTTTTTAGGAATGTCAACGACGGCCTGCTGGTCGTAGTCGCCGTAGGCTTGCTCCGGGGTGAGGGAGAAGCTGAACTCATCACCGGCTTGCTTACCATCGAGCTGGCGCTCAAACTCTTCGGGCAAGCCGCTTTGGCCAAATAAAAAGACCATGGGAGCATCTTCCTCGGCCGACTCGACGAGGACTTTCTCCTGGTTTTCGTCGGTAACGCTCAGGTCGTAGGTGATGGTTACGACTTTGTTTTCGCTGATTTGAGCCATGTGTTGGGGTGGACGCGAATGTCCGGTGCTGGAGGTGGAGGATTGGGTTTCATAAGCTAGTTACGGAAATACCCCGGATTTGTCGGTGCATTATCTATGGGTAGTGGGCGGAAGGAATCGGAAAAGGGCTTTGTAAAATTTTGGCATCAGCTAACTGCCCACCGGGCGTACCGTTAAGCTGCCTACGTGAACAGCTTTCTACCCTGGGCGTTGCGCCCCTATGCTGACCTATGAAATCTCCCCTTGCTTCGCTGCTGCTGGGCGGCACCCTGCTGGCTGGCTGCCAGTCCAATTCATCTCACCCCGAGCAGGCGGCCACCGCGCCGGGCGCATCCCCTGATACGACGGCTGCGCACGTGCCCCCCGCCGCCGACACGGTAGCCGCCATTGGGCGCCCCCAACTGCTCTACACGCTGGACGAGGCCCACAATACGCCCGATGGCCTGGCGCTGGCCCCCAATGGTAGCATCATTCTATCCGTGCCCAACTTGGCAGATAATACCTACCCGGCCGTGCTTATGGAGCTGACCGACGCGGGCCTTACGCCCTACCTTACCAACTTGCCTGTGGAGCCTACCACCCAGAAGGCTGCCCCCATGGACCTGGCCTTTGGACCCGACGGCAACCTGTACTACGCCGAAAATCAGTACGAAAACAGCAAGGATTTCAAATCTCGCCTCATGCGCGTTCGGGTAGAAAATGGCAAGCCCAGCAAGGTGGAAACCGTAGTGGATAAGTTTGGACTGGCTAATGCGGTAGTGTGGAAAGGCAACACCATTTATGTAACCGACAGCCAGTGGGATATGCCTGGCAACGACAAGGGTAGCGCTATTTTGCATTTCACCCTTGCCGAGCTCAACAAGGCGCCTATTCACCTCAAGCCCAAAACCAAGGACCCCCACGTACTGGCCATGTTTACGACAACCGTAAACGAAACTAATGTAGACAACGGCGCCGATGGGTTGGATTACGATAGTCAGGGCCGCCTGTATACCGGCTCCTTCGGCGACGGTAAGTTCTACCGCGTGACGCTAAAGCCTGATGGCAGCCTAGCTCAGCAAGAAACCCTCACGCTCACGGGCAAGCAGATACCGTGCATCGACGGCCTGATAATCGACCGAAAAACCGACAAAGCTTACGTGTGCAACTCCCGCCAGAACGCCATCGAAGTCATCAACCTGAAGGATAATTCCGTCACGACCCTGGCCCAAAATGGCGACACCAATGGTGCGGGTGGTTTGCTAGACCAGCCCGCCGAGGTTCTGCTGAAAGGGAACCGCCTGTACGTGTCCGACTTCGACAAGCCCGAAAAGAACTTTGTCAATACGCGCTCGGATGCCCCGCATACAATGTCGGTGATTGACTTGAAGTAGGGCGGAGAACCGCAAAAGACCAACGTAGTAAACGGTCCGTAGCTTACCGGCCAGTTCTGATGGGGTGTTTATGCCTTTTTCGGAACCGGCCGGTAAGCTGCGGGCCGTTTTGACGGTATTTCAACTGGCGAATGCGCGGGTCTGACTTAGTACCTACCGCCGCGTTGCTTTATCGGGAAGAAGCAAGCGGCTAGGTTACGGTAGTTCCTCGCGCCACACGGCCACGAAGGGTTGTTCGTCGCCGATGCGGTAGGCGCACCGCATGATGTTGGTGTTGCTCTCCACGGCTACGTTTCCATCTTTATCGATGGCAATGAAGCCTTTGTCGCCTTTCAGGTCTTCTGCGCGCAAGTGGAGGGCTTCGCGGCAGGCTTCGGGTGCGGTTAAGCCTTTGTACTTCACCAAGGCATATACTTCATGGGCTAGGGCACCCCGTAGAATAACTTCCCCGTCGCCGGTGCACGATACGGCGCAGGCTTCATTGGCGGCGTAGGTGCCGCCGCCCAATACCGGGCTGTCGCCTACGCGGCCCTTCTGCTGGCCCTCAATGCCTCCGGTGCTGGTAGCTACGGCTAGGTTGCCCTCCTGGTCGAGGGCCACGGCTCCCACGGTATCGTGCTCCTGGGGCTGTTTTTCTTCTTCCTGAATGATTTCCAGCCACTCTTTACGAGCTTTTTCCGTCTCGAAGTAGTGCACAGCTTCCATCGTCAGGCCGTGCTGCAGGGCAAATTCGGTAGCTCCGTCGCCGGCTATGTACACGTGCTCAGACTTCTCCATCACCATCCGGGCCAGGCTGACGGGGTTCTTGACGTATCGGACGCTGTTTACGGCGCCGGCATTGAGGGTACGCCCGTCCATGATGGCGGCATCCATTTGTACTTCGCCCTGCATGTTGAGGCTACTGCCCCGGCCAGCATTGAAGTGCTCGTTGTTTTCCAGGCTTTGCACAGCCGCCTCCACCGCATCGAGGGCACTACCGCCCCGGTGTAAGATTTCCCAGCCTGCTTGCAGGGACTCTTGCAGCCCGTGGCGCTGCGCGGCTTCCTCTTCGGGACTGAGCTTGCTGGGGTCCATCGTGACGGCCCCGCCGTGGATGACAATGGCGTAAGTTTTCATAGGTAGTAAATCGGGGAGGTGGTAAGGCAGGTACGCACAAAAAAAGCCCTCGTTTTTAGCAACGGGGCTTTTCCGTGTTAGTACGGGCTTCTGTATTAATACGGAAGATGCGGTGGTAAACCAGGAGTAGGGCCTACTGTAGCAGGAATTCTCTGACTACTTCACTCAGCACTCGATAGTAGCAACACTACCTGCGCCTTGGTAGGCAGATGAGGACCATCTGCCTTTTTAACACAAGAGCCCGCACTAGCTAGTACGGGCTCTTGTCTGGTGTTGGTTTCATCTTCTTGGAGCGGGGGCTACTGCATTTCCCAGGCCGTGCGGTAGGCCCCAATGCTTTCCACGTAGTCGAGAAATGCTTTGTAGAACGGGTGGGAGCCCAGCGTGCTAGAGTCGCCCACAATCAGCAGCTTGCGGCGGGCACGGGTCATGCCCACGTTCATGCGACGGATGTCGGAGAGGAAGCCAATTTCCCCCTGGGGGTTACTACGGGTGAGAGTAATGGCAATGATGTCGCGCTCCTGGCCTTGGAAGGAGTCAACGGTGCCAATGCTCAGCATGCGGTGCTCCATCAGGCTACTAGCTCGTCGTTGTCTTCCACCGCGTCTTTAAGGTAGTTGATCTGGGCGCGGTAGGGAGCAATGACGCCAATAGTCAGCAGGTCCTCGGTGTGGTCGGCCTGGTCGTAGGGCTCTAGCAGCTGCGAAAGGCGCTTCAGAAGCAAATCGGCTTCCTCTGGGTTGGCAATGGAGCGACTTTCCTCAATGCCTAGCTCCTGGAAGCCAAAGCCAGCCGTATCCAAAAACTCAACCGGCATATCAGGGGCGAAGCGCAGGTCGTAGTCGGGTAGGTCGGCGTGGGCCACGCTGGGCGCTGCCTTAAGCCGACCGCCGTAGAACTGCTCCGAGCTAAATTCCATAATCTGCTCGTGCATACGGTACTGGGTTTCCAGCATGCGGGCCGTGTCGGGCTGGCGCTTAATGCACTTCTCAAATAAGGTCTCGCGCAAGCCCTCGCTAGCGGCTTTTTCGCTCTTGACGGTAGGCGGCAGCTGCTGGTGGTCGCCAGCCAGCACCACACGGTTGGCCTTAGTAATCGGAATCCAGCACCCCGGCTCCAGGGCCTGCGCGGCCTCGTCAATGAACACTGTTTCGTAGGTGAGGTGACGAATGGCGCGGTTGCCGGCCCCCACCAAGGTGCACGTAATCACCTGCACCTGCTCCAGCAGATCCTCCGTGATGTAGCGCTCCAGCTGGTCTGATTCCTGCAGCAGCAAGTGAGCCTGCTCTTTTAAATGGCGGCGCTGCTCCCGCTCCTCCCAGCCAAAGTGACGCTTGAATTTGCCCGCTTGCTCGCGGTACTGCTCCGCCGTCTGGCGCATGCTTTTCAGCTCGGCGTAGCTCTTGTGGTTCATGATTTGCGCGTCCAGCGTATGCTGAAGCAGCAAATCCGACACCCGCGAGGGGTTGCCCATGCGAATGACGTTGACGCCGCGCTCGGCCAGCTTTTCGGTGAGCAAATCTACGGCCGTATTGCTGGGGGCGCACACCAATACCCGCCGTTCGCGCCGGATGGTTTCCAGAATGGCCTGCACCAGGGTAGTAGTTTTGCCGGTGCCGGGCGGGCCGTGAATGATGGCTACGTCCTGGGCGGCTAGCACGTGGCGCACCGCCGCCAGCTGAGAGTCGTTCAGGGGCGAGGGGTAGTACAGGGTGGCTTCGTTTTCGGGCTTGAAGCGGGCCGGCTTGGCCCCCAGCAGTACGTCGCGCAGCTCGGCCAGGCGGGAGTCGTAGGCGCCCATCACCTTACCCAGTGCATACTCCATCTCGCGGTAGCTCACCTCATCGAAGGTCAGGTCCACGCCCAGCTTGCCCTCGTCAATCCAATCGGGGAGGTCCTCCTTGGTCGTGGCTAGCAGGATCTTGTTGCGCTTTACGCTGGTGATGACGCCGCTAAGTGTGGGGCGGTCGGAGCCCGAGCGGCCGGGTATATTGCCAAACAAGGCGGCATTCTTGCCCACCTGAAACAGGTGGAGCCCGCCCGCGCCTACCGGTCGTTCCAGCTCAATGACAAGCTTACCGCCGAAGCCAATGTCTTCCTTCGTGATTTTGACCGGGTACCAGGTCAGGCCCCGCTTTTGGCGCTCGGCAATGGTCGATTGGGCGCTCTTAATTTTGAATTGCTCCAGGTCCTCCTGCTGCTCGAGCTTCATGAGGGCCTGCACCTTGCGCAGCTCTTTTTCCAGGGCGTAAGGATCAGTATAGGTAGGTTGTTCAGCCAACAGATTTGGGTGTTTGGGATTCGTTGATAACAACGAAAACAGCAATAAGGTGGCCGAAGGTCGGGGAGAAATTTAACTTTGGCAGCTTACATCCTATTTGCCAGGAGCTACCTGAGAAAACATGCCTAATCCTCCAAAATCAGGCACTCTACTCAAGAAACTTATTTCGGCGTCTCGCTCAATTATCACCAATCAAGTAGGGTTGCCCTTGGGCATACTGCGTCTGCATACCAGTTTGTATTGGTTGAAACAGCACTGGATTAAGCCTCTGACAGCTGACGAGTTGGGGATAGTAGAAGCATATCACTCCCAAATCATGGACTTCCCGTTGGGAGAGGAGCGTTAGCAGTGGGAGGCCAGCGCTTTGCAGAAGGAGGATGAAGAGCTTGATGCCTTAACTGCAGCGTACCGCCCCCAACTGCTCCCTATTCTGCAAAGGATTCTGACTGAAGCTAGCAGGGGGGCAGCAGCAAAGCAAAAACAAAAAACAGCTTCATAAGCAACATACTACGCTGTCGGTGGCGGCAGGAAGGAACGTTACTACTGTTTATTGAACTCCCCAATGTGCCAGAGAATCCCGGAGGGGTCGTTCACGAATCCTTCCTTGCCCCAGGCCTCCTGCCGGATAGGTAGCACCCGCACACCCTCGTACTGACCGGGCAAATCCAGCGCCATCAGCTCCTGCCAGTACTGTTCCACATCCTCCACTTCCAGAAAGAGCATGGTGTTGTCAATCCAGTCCGGCACGTAGAAATCCTGCAGGTAAAAGCCCACGCCCTGCCGCGCAAAATAACACATGGCCGGCGACAGCACGGTTTCCGTGAAGCCGAGGGTGCGGTAGAAGCTGCGCGACACGGCAAAATCTTTGGCCCCGATGAAAGGCCTCATGGAGCGGGGTTGCAGGGACATATGGTTGGGAGAGGGCTTGGCGGAAGATAAGGGGTAGTAGCGGAGGGCAATATGGCGGTTATCAGCCAAACCGGCTACCAACCAACTGCCCGAAAGCCCGACCGTATAGCCGGGCTTTCGGGCAGTGAAACACCCGATTATACTTTGAAAATTTCCTTTATTCCCTCCCGTAGTGGGGTAGGCGGGCGGCCCAGCCAGTCGGCCAGCTCGGTGGTGACGGTGGATTCCTGGTCGTTTTTGATGTCGGTGAGGAAGCCGGTGATGCGCTCTACGGCTACCGCCGGCAGACCCTGGGCACGTAGGCGGGACATAAACTCTTGCTCTTCAATGGGCGTGTACTCCACGGGTCGGCCGGACAGCTCGCTCAGGGCCTGGGCTACATCAGTGAAGGAATACGTAGCGGCGCCGGTGAAGGTGAAAATGCGGTTCTGGCAGGAGTCGTCGGCGAGGACGTTGGCAATGGCCTCGCCCATGTCGCGGCGGAGGGCGAAGGCCACGCGGCCCTGGCCGGCCGGGAGTTGAATGCCCTTTTCAAACACCTGGGGGCCCACGAACTGCGGCAGTGTGTCCATGTACAAGATGTTGCGGAATAGCAGGTAGGAGAGGCCACTAGCTCGGATGTAGTCTTCCGTCTGGAAGTGGCGCACCATGAGCTGGTTGGTGAGGGGGGCCGGGTTCTGGAGGGCGCGACTGGTGTAGGCCAGGCACCGCACGCCGGCTTTTTTGGCGGCATCCACCACGTTGTAGTGCTGCTGCAGGCCGTCTTCATCGCCCCCGCCGGATACGAGCAGCACTGTACTAATGCCCTGCATGGCCCGCTCCAGGGAGGCCGGGTCGCGGTAGTCGCCTACCCGGATGGTGATGCCCTGGGCTTGCAAGTGAGCGGCTTTTATTTCGTCGCGCACCAGGGCGGCGAGCTGGTGGGCGGAGAGCTTGCGCAGAAGCTGCTCCAGAACAACGGAGCCGATGTGGCCGGTAGCGCCGGTTATCAGAATCATAGGAAACGAGAAAATGGGTTACGGATACACCACAAAGGTGCTCCGTGGGCAGGCCGCCAGAAAGAGCGAAAAGGCGGGAAGGTTGGGCTAAAAGGCGGAAAACGGGCGCCTCCTGAGCCCTAGACGCTTTATGTACAAGCTAGAAAGCTAGTTCCGCTCCTGCAATGATGTTGCGCATCAAGTAAGGAGGAGAACTAGCTCTCTGGCGATGATTTGCAGTGTATACTCACACTACTCAGCTAGCCTGCTTATACGCTGTGGGGGAGAGGCCGAGGCTGTTGCGGAAAAATCGGCTGAAGGCCGAATGATCGGCGAAGTGCAGCAGATCGGCTACCTGAGCGACGGTGAGCTGCCGATTTTGCAGCAGGGCCTTGGCTTCCAGCATTACAGCTTCCTCAATCCACTCACCGGCGGTTTTGCCGGTGGTTTGCTTTACGATTTCGGTGAGGTGCTTGGGCGTGATGCACAGGTGGTCAGCGTAGAATTTCACGCTACGCTCGGCGGTGCTGTGGGCATTTACCAGGTGCTTGAACTCGGCCGTGAGCAGTTGGCTACGCGTTTGCGTGGTCTGGAGTGCCGCCTGCTGCTGATTGTAGAGGCCGACTACCTCAAAGAGTAGACTGTTAATCAGGCTTTTGATGACCTGGTTGCGGTAGGCGGCCGGGGCCTGAAACTTCTGCTGTAGCAGGCGCAACGACGCCGTAATGCTGGCTGCCTCAATGACCGTGAGCGGCAACACATGCCGGGTGGCATTCTCTAGGAACTGAAAATGGTCAATGGGAATGTGGTTGCGGGTGGTGATGAATTCCGGGGTAAAGAAAACCGACAGGCTGTCGTGGTCAGCGGAAAAAGATGTCCACTCTTTGATGATGTGGGGCGTAATCAGCATAAGGCTGCCGGGTCCGATGGCGTAGGTTTCCAGGTTGGCCTTCAGCTCCGCGGTGCCCCGCAGGCAGATTCCAATCTTGTAGTAATTGCCCCGGTACGGCACCCCGAGGGGTGGGCCGCCGGTATGGGTGTGCTCATCAAGGAAAAACACGTCCGCCGTATCCTCGTCGGGGCGGGCGAAGTATTGCAGCCGGTAGGTCGGAATCAGGGTGCTCATCGGGCGGGTGAGGCGAAAGGAAGGGGGGTAGGAGCCCGAGGCCGGGCGGGTTGCCGGACAAAAGGTCGGGAAAAGTTAGGATGGCCGGCGCAAAAACCGCGGACACCGTACGGAGTATATCTAGGTTCCTGCGTACTTGCTGCCCTAACACTATCTACTCCTTCCAACCATGCCCTACCAACCAAATCCTACCCGCTATACCGATATGGTCTACCGCCGCTGCGGCCGGAGTGGCTTAAAGCTCCCAGCCGTGTCGCTGGGTCTCTGGCACAACTTCGGCGACGTGGACGTACTCAGTAACTTCCGCGCCATCCTGCACCGGGCCTTCGACAGCGGCGTGACGCACTTCGACTTGGCCAACAACTACGGCCCGCCGCCCGGCTCGGCCGAAACTAACTTCGGGCGCATCCTGAAGGAGGATTTCCGCGGCTACCGCGACGAGCTTATCATCTCCACCAAAGCTGGCTACCATATGTGGGAAGGGCCCTACGGCGAGTGGGGCTCCCGCAAATATCTTATTTCCAGCCTCGACCAGAGCCTGAAGCGTATGAAGCTGGACTACGTGGACATCTTCTACTCCCACCGCCCCGACCCCGACACGCCCCTAGAAGAAACCATGAGTGCCCTCGACCAGGTAGTGCGGCAGGGCAAGGCCTTGTACGTGGGCATTAGCAACTACCAGCCCACCGAGGCCGCCGAAGCCCTGCGCATTCTGCGGGAGCTGGGCACACCTTGCCTTATTCACCAGCCCAAATACTCGATGTTTGAGCGGTGGGTGGAAGGCGGTTTGCTGGACTTGCTGGGCGAGGAAGGGGTAGGGTGTATACCCTTTTCGCCCCTGGCTCAGGGCCTCCTCACCAATAAATACCTGCACGGCATTCCTGAGGACTCCCGCGTGGCCAAAGGGGTAGGCTTCCTCACCGAAAACCAGCTTACGCCGGAGCGCCTTACCCAGGTGCAGCAACTCAACAGCCTAGCACAGGAGCGCGGCCAGAGCCTCGCCCAGATGGCCCTGTCCTGGATTCTGCGCGATGAGCGCATCACCTCCGTGCTCATCGGCGCCAGCAAGCCCGATCAGCTTTCGGATTCCTTGCGTTGTCTGAATAACCTGCACTTCGGCGAGGACGAGCTGAGCCAAATTGAACAAGTATTACAGGGTTAGCCAGCAGCTCATCTTGCCGCTACAATCACCTGTTTCACTCACTATGCCTCGGCTTAGTAGAGCAGGTGGTTGTGGCGGTGAGATGAGCTGCCGGTCCTCCTTACAACAGCTACGCCGGGCAAGCTATACTACTCCAAGCTATATTACTCTAAGAGTCCGGTTTCATCCTTGAGCTTCACGCCCGACAGTTGTCGCCGTAGAGATTCCTGGATTAGTAGAAACAGCTTTTCGGCCGCGGCGGGGTAGGATAAGCCTTCCGGGCGGATGTTGGAAACGCAGTTGCGTGCATCATCGGTGAGGCCGGGCCGGGGACCATAGGTGAAGTAGGCACCCAGCTGTCGGGAGAGCTGAGGCCGGGCCGCTCGCCAATCAGGATTAGGACTAGTTGGGCGTGCAGGGCAGCGCCAATCTCATCGCTCAGCGCTACCCGAGCCTGCTCGGCTACCGTAAGCGGGGCCAGCTGAAAGCTCGCCTGCTGCAACCGGGGCACTAGCAGGCGCAGCAGGGGCAGGGCGTGCTGGTTGAGCGCCGTAGCCGACAACCCATCGGCCAAAACAAGGGCTACATCCGAGGAGGCGGGGGCACTGTCTTGCAGGGCGAGGCTAGAATCTTCGTGGAGTGTGCGGCCTAAATCGGGTCGTTGGAGGTACTGGGAGCGGTTTTCGGCCTGGCTGCGTACATGGTATACGGGAAGCTTGAACTCTTCTAGCTCTCCAAGTAGCCGTTCCGTTTCCAGCAGCGAGTACACTGCGTCTCGAGCGTGCGCGTGCGCCAGCCGGAACGCTAGCAACTCCCGTAGCGGCACGCTAGTGCCGTGCGGCCCAAGGCAATGCGGGCAGCGGTGTACCTACGCAGCCCTAACCAGGGGTCCGGCGCTGGGTTTTCGGGCAGTGGGGTTGGCGTATCTGACATATCGGACGGGTTAGGCCTTCTTGTGCTGTGCAAGTGGTTTTCTTACAGGGGCGTGCAGGGCGTTAGGTTAGCCGCTTACCTGGGTTAGCAACCGATGCTTTTCCGGCGCGGGTAATAGCTGACCGCCTTCGTTGAAGATACCCTGCTGCTGTAGCCAAGCCTCAAACTCTGGGGCGGGGCGCAGGCCAAGGGTGTGGCGCAGGTAGAGGGCATCGTGAAAGGAAGTAGACTGGTAGCCCAGCATGATGTCGTCGGCGCCGGGGATGCCCATGATGAACGTGCAGCCCGCCACGCCCAGCATTGTCAGCAGGGTATCCATGTCGTCTTGGTCGGCTTCGGCGTGGTTGGTGTAGCATACGTCTACGCCCATGGGTAGCCCCAGGAGCTTGCCGCAGAAGTGGTCTTCCAGCCCCGCCCGAACGATTTGCTTGCCGTCGTAGAGGTACTCCGGGCCGATGAAACCCACCACCGAATTGACCAGCAGGGGCTTGAAATGGCGGGCTACGGCGTAGGCGCGGGCCTCGCAGGTTTGCTGATCGAGCCGTGGTGAGCCCCGGCCGAAAGGGCGCTGCCCTGGCCCGTTTCAAAGTACATAACGTTCTGGCCCAGGGTGCCGCGGTGCAGGCTCAGGGCCGCCTCATAGGCTTCCTGCAGAAGCCCTAGGTGCACGCCGAAGCTGGCGTTGGTAGCTCCGTACCGCCAATGGACTGAAAGGCGAGGTCAACGGGGGCACCCTGCTCAATAAGTTGTAGGGTGGTGGTGACGTGGCTAAGCACGCAGGTTTGGGTAGGAATCTGGTACTGCTCCCGCACGGCGTCGAGCATCTCAAGCAGGTTGCGTACTACCCGTGGGTTGTCGGTGGCGGGGTTGATGCCCAGCACGGCGTCGCCGCTGCCGTAGAGCAGGCCATCTACTAAGCTGGCCGCAATGCCGCGGGCGTCGTCGGTGGGGTGGTTGGGCTGGAGGCGGGTAGCTAGGTGCCCACGCAGCCCTAAGGTGTTGCGGAACTGCGTCACTACCTCGCACTTGCGGGCCAGGGCAATCAGGTCTTGGTTGCGCAGGAGCTTGCTCACGGCCGCTACCATTTCAGGCGTTAGCCCGGGGGCCAGGCCTTGTAAAACGGCGGTGTCGGTAGCTTCGGCCAGCAGCCAGTCGCGTAGCTGCCCCACCGTGAAGTGGCTGATGGGGGCAAAAGCTGCGGCATCGTGGGTATCCATAATAAGGCGGGTGACTTCGTCCTGCTCGTAGGGAATGAGGGCTTCGTGGAGGAAGTTGCGCAGGGGCACGTCGGCCAGTGTGAGCTGGGCAGCCACGCGCTCCTCGTAAGTTTCGGCGGCTAGGCCCGCTAGTACGTCTCCTGAGCGCAGAGGGGAGGCTTTTGCCAGCAGCGTTTTCAGGTCAGGAAACTCGTATACCCGCTGGCGAATGGTGTGGCGGTAGGACATAGCGAAACAAAGCAGAAATAGAACCTGAGACGATAAAAAGCACTCTAAGCCAGTGCAACCAAACCGAGGTAGCAGGCAGCTATAGCAAATCGGTGGGGGTAAGCAGGGTATCTTCTGCTACCGGCTGCCGGTGGCGCCCCAACAGCAAGAATACGCCCAGCACCCCACCCAACCCGGCAAAAAACAGCACACTCAGCCACCAGTTGTAGTACACTATGGCGCCCAGGCTCAGCAGCGTGAGGGCTAGGGCGAGCAGTGGTACGTAGGGGTAGAAGGGCGCGGTGAAGGGGCGCTCCAGCCGAGGCTCCTTGCGGCGCAGCGCAAACAGGCTCAGCAAGCTCATGCCATACATCACCACGGCGCCCAGCACCGAAAGAATAATAACCTGCGCCGTGGTACCCGTGAGCAGGGCCCCCGCGCCTATCAGGCCCCCCGCCGCCAAGGCCCAGTGGGGCGTGCGAAACCGCGGGTTCACCTGGGCCAGAAAGCCCGGCAGGTAGCCACTGCGGGCCAGCGCAAATACCTGCCGCGAGTAGCCGATGATGGTGCCATGAAAGGAAGCAACTAACCCAAATAGGCCGATGCTGGCAAAAAACTGCGTCCAGCGGCTCTGCCGGCCTAGTACTACCCCCAGGGCCTCGGGCAAGGGATAGTCAATGGTGCTGAGGCGGCGCCAGTCCGTGACGCCTGCGGTGAGTATCATTACCCCCAGCGCCAGCACCACCAGCGTACCCAAGCCGTAGAGGTAGCCCTTAGGAATGGTGCGCCGCGGGTCTTGCACTTCTTCGGCTACCATGGCTACGCCTTCAATGGCCAGGTAGAACCAGATGGCAAAGGGCAAGGCCGCGAAGATGCCCGCCGCGCCCAGCGGCACTGGATGACTCAGGAAGTTGCTGGTCTTGAAGTGCGGTGCTACCAGTCCCATGTACACAACCAGTTCCGCTACGGCCAGCAGCGTAACCACCAGGGAAAACCGCGCCGACTCTTTGATGCCTAGCAGGTTGATGCCAATAAATACTACGTAGCAGCCCAGGGCGGTGGCTAGCACCGGCACCTGCGGATGCAAAAAGTGCCCGTAGCTTCCCAAGGCCAGGGCAATGGCCGGGGGCGCAAACAGAAATTCTACCAGTGTAGCGTACCCCGTCACCAGCCCGCCTAGGGGCCCAAAGGCGCGGTAGGAGTAAGCAAACGGGCCGCCCGCGTGCGGAATAGCCGTTGTAAGCTCGGTGAAGCTGAAGATGAACGTGACGTAGAGTACCGTAATCAGCAGGGTAGCTAGCAGAAAGCCCACGGGGCCGGCCACCGCCCAGCCGTAGTTCCACCCAAAGTACTCGCCTGAAATAACGAGCCCCACGGCAATGGCCCACAGATGCAGGGGGCGCAGCACTTTCTTTAGGGCTGGCGTGGCAGTAGCAGGAGGTGTCATAGGAGGCAACGCATAAGGAGGTCTGGTTGCCTAATGTAACTGATAAACGCTGAAGCAGAAGGCGGAAGCCTTGCTCAGCGGGCGTGTTGCCGAAGCCACGTTAGCGCCAGCAGCAGTTCGGCATCCTGCTCCTGAGTAAGCTGGGCCAGGGTAGGCGTCGCCCAAAGGTCGGGGGCAAGGCCGCTACCTTGGTAGGCGTCGCCCCGGGGGATTAGTTGCCGGCCCGTCCAGCTTAAGTGGTAGCTGCGCCCCACGGAAGCCATGTTCATTTCGCCGTTGGTACCGCCCGTCCGCTGCCCTACCAGCAGCCCCAGCCGATGGCGGCGCACGAGTTCCGCTAGGGTTTCGCCATAGCTGTAGGTATCGGGTCCTACCAAAAAGATTGTCGGGGCCTGCAAATAAGGCTGTTGGGCCGGAATAGGGCGCCCCGTAGCACCCTGAAGAAACGCCTGCTGAAAGTTTGGCTGCCGCAACCGGGGCGTAGCTGTGCTGTCAGGTCGCAGGGCAGTAGCGGAAAAGTGGGGCAGTATCCGCAGCATGTCGTACGTAGGGCGCTGGCGCATATCTACCACCACGCCGCGGGCCTTTTGTAATCGGGACATAGCCTGCTGGAAATCCGAGTAGCGCAGGCGTGCCGCATCCAAATAGTACAGGCCGGGCTCTACCTCACGCACAGCGGGCAGTTGATGATACAGGCTGCCGCGCACCTCGCGGAATGCTACAACCTGCTGCCAGACTGGCCCTTCCGTAGCTCGTACTGTGAACAGGCTCGTGGGAGCCCTAGCGGCTAGGTGGCCTACTAGAGCCTCAGCCGCCAGGTGCCGCGCTACCGCCCCCGAAGTAGCCGGAATAGTACTGGCGAGCTGGTGAATCAGTTGGCGTACCGGCTGGCCGTCTACGTGCGTAACAATAGTGCCCGGCGCCAACAAAGGCCGCAACGCAGCGGGCGACTGGCGCACGACGACCAGGCTATCAACCAGGGTGAAGCGCAGGGCCCAGGGCGGCGGCACAATGGAAAGGCCGGTGCGGGTTTTGGGGCTAATGCGCACGTGGCGGTCGGGAAGGCGGGCCAACAGCTGGCGGCAGGTCCGGAGCAAGTCGGCTTGGGTGCGGGCCCGGGCGGCTTGGTGCAGGGCGGCAGGTAGGGCATGGGCCGACCATCGGGCGCTGTCTAGCAGGGCGCGGTAGGGGTAAAAATGCTGGATGATGTTCCACGTGAGCATGATGGTGGCCAGGCGCTGGGCCATATGCTCGGGTTCCAGCCGGCGCACCCGGGACCCCGAGCGCCAGGGCAGACGCTGGCGGTGCTGAGCTGCCGAAAGCACCAAGGGAAAGCACAAGCTAATGGAATCCGTAAGCATAGCGCTGTACTGGCGCACAGACCCGGGGTAGCGCTGCTCGGCCGCCGCCGCCGATACCTGGGGCATGCTGCTAGCATACGGCAGCCCCGCTAACCGAAACATAACGCGCACGATGGGCAGGCCGGCTTTGTCGAGCCCCAGGCCCTGGTGCTCCCAATGGTAGTAAGAACCCGCCACGAGGGGTTGAGCCACAACCGGCACTGGCCGTGCATTGGCTACTAGGCGCGTTTCGGGCGCTACTAGCCGCAACGCACTATCAAGAGTAGCGGCCAGGGCCGCATCGGTGCGGGCGCGGCGCACTACGGGAATACTGCGCACCAGCATGGTCTCCCAGCTCAGGCGTGCCGTATGACGATTGGGATAGAAGTACTTCACGGCGCCAGCTGCCTGGGCAAGAGCCGTAAGGTTGTGGGCTTCCCGCGGGGTTAGCGAATCAGGAGTAGCAGTGCTTGGTGCGGGAACCAGTCCACTGCACAGCAGCCAAAAATAGATAGTATGCATAGAGTAGTAGCAAGAGCCCGTAACGCACCGGGCTCGTTGCATGCGGCTACTCCAATCTTGCTACTATGGAGAAGTAGTAATCTGATTGGCAATTTGAAATGCTTAAAACCGTCCTAGCGCGATTCTAGTGCTATGGAGGCGGCGGGCAACGCTTGGCCCTGGGCTCGAAGAGTAATGGTGCCGGGCTGCCGAGTTGCTTTTACTACCACCAATGCCCGCCCCTGCCAGGTAGTGCGCTGGGGACTTTGGTAGCTTTCGGTGCTGGTTGGGTTGGCATTGCCAACACCGACTATTACGCCGGGGCCCGTGACCTCAAACGTGAGCGGGAACTGTGCTTTTGGATGGCGAGTGCCTTGCTCATCAACAAGTTCAACAGTAATGTAGCTGAGGTCCTGCCCATCGGCACGCAACTCGGTACGGTCGGCTTTGAGGGCGAGGCGAGTTGGTGGGGTAGCCGTGCGCAAGGTGGCGCTGCCTACCGACTGCCCGCCAGTGTGGCCAATGGCCTTGAGTTCACCCGCCTGATAGGGTACCGACCAGGTCGCCGTGTAATGGGTAGACCGATTGGTGGGCTTGATGCCCAGGCTCTGGTTATTAAGCACTAGCTCTACTTGCTCGCAAGACGAGTACACTTCCACAGTTAGGGGTTTGCCTTCCTGCCCGGGCCAGGTCCAGTCGGCTAGCACATCGTGCCATTCCCACTTGCTCCACTCTTCTTTCTTAGGGTTGGTAGGAAAGGAAAGCGTAGGGGCCTGCACAAACAAGGAAACCTGATTTTCCTTCCACAGCGCATCCCGGTAGTACGACTGGGGCCGTTTCCAGCCGCAAATGTCTATGTCCCCGCAAAAAGCAAGATTCCAGGGGTAAAACTCGGGCTTTTGCATGTAGCCCAGCCACCCAATGCTGGCCTCCCCAATATAGTCAACCGCTGTCCACACGAAGTCGCCCACTACGTACGGCTTGTCTCTGACGGCCATCCAGCTGCCGAAGGCTTCCAGCGGGTACGACTCCGACCCGTACATGATACGCTTGGGCAAGCGGGCATGGTCCTGCCCGTAAATGTCGGCCTGGTGATGGTCGCCGGCCGTGGCGTAGTTGTAGCCCGCCACATCCAGCACGGCAAAGTAGGGGTCCTTATCGGGGCCGAGGCCATTGACGGCGGCCGTAATGGGCCGGGTGGCGTCGAGCTTGCGCACGTAGGAAGCCAGCTCCTTAGCCGTTGCTACTCCCTCCGGCTTGCCGCGCTCCGGAATTTCATTGCCCAGGCTCCACAAAATAATGGAAGGGTGGTTTCGGTCGCGCAGGACCATGCTGGCCACATCCCGCTGCCACCAGGCAGCAAAGTAACGGTGGTAGTCCTCGGGGTTTTTGGCTTCCCGCCACATGTCGAAGGCCTCGTCAATGACGAGCATCCCCAGCCGGTCGCAGGCATCCAGCAGAGCCGGGGATGGCGGATTGTGCGAGCAGCGGATAGCATTGTAGCCACTGGCCTTCAGAAGTTCGATTTTACGCTCCTCCGCCCGGTCGTATGCTTTCGCTCCGAGGGGTCCATTATCGTGGTGAATGCAGCCTCCTTTGAGTTTGAGCGCCTGGCCGTTCAGGCGCAAACCCTGTTGGGGGTCGAACGAAACCGTGCGGATGCCGAAGGACGTTTCTACCTGGTCTAGGAGCTGCGGGCCCCGAAACACCTGCGTGCGGGCAGTATAGAGCACGGGCGTATCTACCGACCATAAAGCCGGCGACGGCACGCTGAGGGTTTGCTGAACACGGGCGTTGCTGCCAGCCGTTAGCGTTTGCTTTGTTTCGAGGCGCGCTACTTGTTGGCCCGCCGGGCTGCGCAGGGACGTAACCACAGTGAGGGTAGCCGGCTGGGTTGCCTCGTTGCGCACCTGCGTTTCGGCCTTCACCTGGGCCGTGGCCGCCGTAACCGTGGGCGTGGTAAGGTAGGTGCCCCACGGTTCGATGTGTACGGGCGCCAGCACCCGGAGCCACACGTGCCGGTAGATGCCCGAGCCAGAGTACCAGCGGCTGTTTTGCCCTTCGTTGCGGACCTGCACAGCCAGCACGTTGTTGGCCCCGAACTGCACTTTGTCGGTAACATCGTACCAGAAGCTGGTGTAGCCATAGGGGTGGGCGCCCAGGCGCTGCCCGTTGAGCCACACCTCCGCGTTCATGTACACCCCGTCGAACTGAAGCTGAATGCGCTGCCCGCGCTGAGACTCGGGAACTACAAACGTTTTGCGGTACCAGCCCGTGCCGCCCGTAGTGAAGCCTCCGCTAACTTGGCTGATGGCCTTGGCGCTGAACGGTGAGTTAGTGCCCGGCACGTCTTCACTGCTCCAATCGTGGGGGAGGTCGATGGCGCGCCAGCTGGCGTCGCGGTAGTTAGGAGCCTCGGCACCCTGGGCAGCACCCCGGTAAAAGCGCCATCCGAAATCAAACAGCGTAGTCACGCGCGATGCAGTTGGCGGTTGATTATCAGACTTCAACAACAAGGCATTAACCGTCAGGAGCAGAAAAACAAGACTCAGGATGCGTGTCATAGGCAACTGCTACGGTTCTTTCTAAGCTAGGTGGTTTCGGGCAAGAGCGGGGCGGCAGCCAGACGTGCGGGGCTATACCTGGAGCTTCTGCCCTTGAATGGCGGCGGCCATCAACGCCGGAAACTGGCCCGGCGTGCAGGCAAAGCTGGGAATACCTAGGGCGGCCAACTGTTCAGCCATGCGTCGGTCGAAGCTGGGGGCCCCGTCGTCGGAGAGGGCCAGCAGGGCCACCATGCTCACCCCAGCCGCTTTTAGGGTAGCGGCCCGTTTGAGCATCTCCCGCTCGTTGCCACCTTCGTACAAGTCACTTATAAGCACCAGGATGGTATCGGTGGGGCGCGTAATAAGTTGCTGGCAGTAGGTGAGGGCCAGGTTGATGTCGGTGCCCCCGCCAAGCTGCACTCCAAATAGCAGATCCACCGGGTCTTGGAGGTTCTCGCTCAGGTTTACCACGGCCGTATCAAAGACTACCATGTGCGTTTTCACGGCCTTGATGGACGCCAGCACGGCCCCAAATACGCCCGCGTAAACCACCGACGACGCCATGGAGCCGCTCTGGTCCACGCACAGCACAATCTCCTTGAGTGCCTGCCCGCGCCGCCCGTAGCCAATAAGCTTTTCCGGTACTACCGTTTTGTAGGCTGGCTGATAGTGCTTTAGGTTAGCCCGGATGGTAGCGGCCCAGTTGATTTCGGCGTAGCGGGGGCGGGGGTTGCGCACGGCCCGGCTTAGGGCCCCCTGCACGGCCTGGCGCAACGGGTTGGCCAGCTTCTGTTCCAACTCGCGCACCACTTTTAGTACTACCTCGCGGGCCGTGTGCTTGATCTTCTGCGGCATCACCCGGCTCAAGGACAGGAGGGTGCCTACCAAATGCACATCGGCCTGCACGGTGCGCAGAATTTCGGGTTCCAGCAGCAGCTGGTGCAGACCCAGGCGGTCCATGGCATCCTGCTGCATCACGGCCACCACCGACGATGGGAAGTACGTGCGGATGTCGCCCAGCCAGCAGCTAACCTTAGGCGCGGAGCCGCCCAGGCCCGCCCGCCGCTCCCCGTCATTATCGTAGAGCTGGGTCAGTACCTCATCCATCTGCCCGTAGTCTGGCGACAGAGGAATTTCATTGGCCGCATCGGCGGGCGAGCCGAGCACTAATTTCCAGCGGGCAGCAGAGGAGGAAGACACAGGAAGTAAGGACATAAGAAGGGGAGGAGCATCCAAGTAACAGCATATTCCGCAAATGCTCGCAGTTCAGCGCCAGAAGCTAGAAAACTAGCTCTCTTACTCAGTTACCCGTGCTCACTTGCGTGGGGTTACCTGAGTAGGGGTGCCACTCGGTCAGCAGTGCGCTTTGCGAGCGTCCTGCGGAAAACTTTCCGCGTCTTTATGGTGCATAACGCGCTACCCTTTCTACCTTAAGCCGACCTCAACCTTTCCACTGCATGAAGAAAATTTACTGTTTACTAGTTGGCTCTCTGCTGCTCAGTTCCCATCTAACCTCGGCCCAAACCCTGGCTGAGAAAACTAAAGGCTTGCAGAAGTTTGCCGGCTTCTTCCCCTTTTACTGGGACGAGAAGGGTGGTCGTATTCTGCTGGAAATTGACAAGCTCGATCAGGAGATTCTCTACGTCAGTACGTTGCCCAATGGGGTGGGCTCCAATGATCTGGGCCTGGACCGCGGCCAGATTGGGCAGACGCGCATTGTGAAGTTTGTGAAAAGCGGCCCCAAAATTCTGCTGCTCCAACCCAACTACGACTTCCGCGCCGTGAGCCAGAATGCCGACGAGCGAAAGTCCGTGGAGCAAGCGTTTGCGCAGTCGGTTATCTGGGGGTTTAAGGCCGAAGCCCAGGAAGGCAACAAGGTACTAGTGGACCTGACGCCGTTTTTGCTGCGCGACTCCCACCAGATAGGCGACAAGCTGGAGGAACTGAAACAAGGGGCCTATAAGGCGGAGGAAACCCGCTCGGCCGTGTTTCTGCCCAACACCAAGTCGTTTCCGCAGAACTCCGAGTTTGAGGCCGTTATTACCCTCACTGGCAAGGCCAAGGGCCGTGAAATCCAGTCGGTGACGCCCGACCCCAACGCCGTGACGGTGCACATGCACCACTCCTTCATTCAGCTCCCCGATGCCCAGTACCAGCCCCGCGCCTTCGACCCGCGGGCCGGCTACTTCGCCAACGAGTACATGGACTACGCCACGCCCATCGACCAGCCCATTATGCAGCGGCAACTCGTGCGGCACCGGCTCCAGAAAAAAGACCCCACGGCTGCCGTCAGTGAAGCCGTGGAGCCCATTGTGTACTACCTCGACCGGGGCGCCCCCGAACCCGTGCGCTCGGCGCTCATGGAAGGTGCTGCGTGGTGGAACCAGGCGTTTGAAGCGGCGGGCTACAAGAATGCTTTTCAGGTGAAACTCCTGCCCGAGGACGCTGACCCCATGGACATTCGTTACAACCTGATTCAGTGGGTGCACCGCTCTACTCGGGGCTGGTCCTACGGCGCCAGCATTGTAGACCCCCGCACCGGCGAGATCATAAAGGGGCAGGTGTCGCTGGGCTCGTTGCGGGTGCGCCAAGATTTCCTGATTGCCGAGGGCCTGTTGCAACCCTACGAGGACGGCAAGCCTACCAGCCCGGAAATGCTGAAAATGGGCGTGGCCCGCCTGCGCCAGCTGGCCGCCCATGAGGTGGGCCACACCCTGGGCTTGTACCACAACTATTCGGCTAGCACCAAGGAACGGTCGTCGGTGATGGACTACCCCATGCCCCGCATCACCATGCGCCCCGATGGCAGCATTGATCTGAGCGAAGCCTACGGGGTAGGAATTGGTAGCTGGGACAAGCGCGCCATCCTCTACGGCTACCAGGATTTCGGTCCGAAAGCCGACGAGAAAGCGGGCCTGCAAGCCATTATGCGGCAGACCCTGGCCGATGGCTACGTGTTCATCTCCGATGCTGACGCCCGCGCCGCCGGTGGGGCCCACCCCACGGCCCACCTCTGGGATGATGGCCCCAACGCGGCTGATGAGCTAAACCGCCTCCTGGACATCCGGCAGAAGCTGCTGGCCCGCTTCTCCGAAAAAGCCTTGGCACCCGGCCAACCCATGGCCATGCTGGAAGAGGTGCTGGTGCCCATGTACCTACTGCAGCGCTATCAGGTAGAAGCCGCTTCTAAGGAAATCGGGGGGCTGTATTATACCTACGCCGTGAAAGGCGACGGCCAAACCATCACCAAGTTTGTGGAGCCCGCCGAGCAGTGGAAGGCATTTGATGCTCTGATGCGCACCATTTCGCCTCGGGAACTGGCCCTCTCCGAAGAGCTACTAGCGAAAATTCCGCCCCGCCCCGTGAACTACGGCCGCTCCCGCGAAACCTTCCCCAGCCGCACCGGCCTCACCTTCGACCCCACCAGTGCGGCCGAATCGGCGGCGGCTACTACCCTGGAGTTCCTGCTGAACCCCCAGCGCGCCGCCCGTCTGGAAGAGTACCACGCTCGCCATCAAGACCAACCGGGCTTGGCCGCCGTGCTGGATAAACTCCTGGCCACTACCTGGCGCAGTAAGCCCGAAACCGGCTACGCCGGCGAGTTGCAGCGCCTGGTTAATGCCCTCACTCTGCACAAGATGCTGGCCCTGGCCGCCGCCCCCCAGACTCCTGTGAACGTGAAAGCGCTAGCCGCGCTGAAGGTGGAGGAGCTGAAAAAGCAGCTTGAAAAAGAGCAAAAATCGGCCAAGGACGAAGGCCGCCGGGCTACTGCCTTCGCCGCCCTCCGCACTATCCGCCAGTTCGAAGAAGCCCCCGAGAAGTTCCAGCCCGCCCCCGCACTCCCCATGCCCGACGGCGCCCCGATTGGGATGATGGATGTAAGGAGTTTTAAGTAACACAAACAAAAAAGGGAGGCCCAGGCCTCCCTTTTGTTTGTGTTACTTACTAGCAGAATGATCATGTAGAGCTTGCTTGCGGAAGATATCTAGGTTACCTGCTCCATCAAACTCAAAATTAGCTCTTGCTTTTTTTCTTTCTAATTGACTGAAAACGCGATAGATAAAGAGGAGTTGTATGCGCATCTGCCTCTACTCAAAAAAGTCGCCGGGGTCGGCTTGACTGAGGTGCTTGCTCAGGCTGCCTAGGTCGCCGAAGAAGGGGTGAACAAGGTGCAGGAATTGCTGGGCACTGGCGCGACTATCGGTGTAGGCGCGGAAGATTTCACCTTCACCAGCCAGCTCGATATGGTCGAGCAGCTCTGGGGCGTGTTCCTCTACGATTGTTTCAATGTGCTCAGCCCAGGAGGCGCCACTGCCGCTGAAGCCGTACCGCTCAAACACCGTGTAGTAATCGTCCATATCAGACAGATCCACCACAATGCGGTACTGGCGTTCTGGGGTGGCCTGCTCTTGCAGGTCGTAAACAACGAAGGGGTAATATATATTGGCCATTAGCCCAAAGGTACAGGACGCAACTTGAAGCAGCTTGTACGCCCCAAACCGCACGTCATCCTGAGCTTGTAAACCTAAAGATGGTGGGGCTAAGGTCTTGTCACGTGAGCACGTAGCGCGCAGCCACTTGTTCAGCTTGGTAAGATCCTTTCTACGTCAAGATGACGTGTAGTAGGGCCTGGGACACCACAAATTCACCGCCTCACTATTTCACTTTTGCGCATACGGACTATCGTCGCGGTGCTGGCGCTCAAACTCCTCGCGGGAACAGAGCGACTTCACGTCTACCATGCGGTCAATGGACAAGATGCCGTCGAGGTGGTCAATTTCGTGCTGGAGCAGCTCGGCTAGGTCATCTTCGCGGCCGGCATGGGTTTCGTGCCACTGGCCTTGCTGGTCCTGATAGCGCACGGTTATCCACTCGTAGCGCTCTACCTGCATGAAAATGGAGAGAAAAGACAGGCAGGCGTCCCAGACCACCATCTTCTCAGGGCTATGGTTGATGATGGTGGGGTTGATAAGCGGCCACACCGGACGGCCCGGCAGGTGCAGCAGAATCACGCGCTGCAGCTCGCCAATCTGAGGCGCCGCAATAGCCCGGCCGTAGCCGGTAGTGGCGCGCCAATGGCCTACGGTATCCGTCAGGTCAGTTACAAGGGTAGCCACGGCTGGCGCGGTGGGGTCAGGTACGGGCTGGGCTATCTGGCGCAGTACGGGGTGGCCTAGCTGAAGAATTTCACGAATAGGCATGGCGTGAGATGTAGGATGAGTTTTGCCGCTCGAAAGTTAGTGCTTCACCGCCAGCAGCATCCGGCGTAAATCGGCGGCGGTGTAGACTTGGCCGTGGGCAATTACTGTGTTGATCTGGCGAAGGCTGCGGATGTTGGCCAGTGGGTTCTGTTCCAGCAAAACCAAATCCGCGTCGTTGCCCGCCCGGATGGTACCCGCATGCTGGTCCGCTTTGAGGAAGCGGGCACCGTTGATGGTAGCAGCTTGCAGGGCCTGCACTGGCGAGAGGCCCGCCTGTACCAGGAGTTCCAACTCGCCCAGTAGGGAGGTGCCGGGGTACACGTAGGAGTTCGATGCCCCACTGTCGGACCCCGCCAGCAACACGACGCCAGCTTGCTGCATGGCCGGTACCAGAGCGGTAAACTTCGCCCCGAGTTGCTTATTGAAGGCGCGGGTAGCGGCCGACTGCGCCCGGGCTCCGGCCAGGCGGCGGGCGTAGGTAGCCTGGATTTTAGGGTCGATGTACGCCAGCAGCGTGTCGCGGGAGTGGTCGGTTTCTGGCAGCTCCGCCAGTAGCTTCTGAATGTAGAGGGTGGGCACCACGGCCGTTTTGTTTTTCACCAGGGTGCGGTAGATGCGCGCCGCCGCGGCCGGGTCGTAGGTGCGGTATACGGTGGGCAGTACCGCAAACAGGCCGAGGGGCTTCGCCGTGCGTAGGCTGTTTTGTACGGCCTGCGTGATGCTGTCTTCCTTAGCTGAGCAGGCCTTGAATACGTAGTACAAGTGCTCGGTAGCGTCCAGGCCGCGGTCAGAGGCTTCGCCTAGCGTGGCCGAGTAGGGCATGTGCCCGGTGGTTGTGAGCCCGCGTTTTTCGGCCGCCGAAATGGTGTTCAGGAAAGCCTCGCGGGAAATGGTGCTCTCGTAGATCTTTACATAGTCTACCCGCAGGCGCTGCAAAGAATCCAGCGCCTGCTCTATCTGAGCCGGTGTTTCTACTTCTAGTGAGCCAGCCCAGAAGGCTTTCGGCCCGTCGATTTTGGGCCCTGAGGTGTAAATGGTAGGGCCTGCCAGCCGCCCGGCCCTGATTTGTTCGCGCCAGGCGAAGAGGGCTGGGGTCAGGTCGCCGCCCGCGTCGCGTACCGTGGTGATGCCATGGGCTAAGTAAAGCGGCAGCAAGTTGCGGTTGGCCGTAGTCAGCGAATCGCCGCCCCGAAAATGCACGTGCATGTCCCAAAGCCCGGGAATCAGGTACTTACCCTGGGCATCAATAGTGCGCGTAGCGGCCAACGTCCGGCTCGTATTTTCCAGCCGCCGAATTTGTCCCGCCGTAATTGCCAGCGTTTGGTTGGGGCGCACCTGTCCGGTTTCCACGTCTACTACGTTGGCATGCGTGATAACCAAGTCGTAGGGAGTTTGCGTCTGGTGGCTGGCGCAGCCCAGGGCTAGTAGGGGGCAGAAGCCGGTAAGTAGGCGGGAGAGAAGCTTCATACTACTTCGTAATGGTAAGGAAAAGAGGCTCGAAACGGTTGGGGCAGGTAGCAGCAAGTAGCCTTCAACCACGGTTGACGAACCTACTCCGCGCTTATTTGACGGGGCAGGTTGGTTTCTACTCTTCAGCCGCTCTTATCGAAACAGCGTGGCCAGTTGCTCCACTAGTACGCTGCCGCTCATATAGGTCATAATCAGGACTACTAGCACCCCGAAGGCAGCCAGCGTGAACGGGTGTCGGTAGGTACCTACCACGCTGGGACGGTAAGCGGCTATGAGTAGGGTGCCGAGGGTGATAGGCAGGATGAACCCGTTCAGCGCCCCGGCCCATACCAGCAGACTCACTGGCTTGCCGATGGTGATGAATACGAGGTAGATAAGACAATGAAGCCAATAATCCAGCCGTTTTCGTGAGCGGCTACCTTGGGCAGCATCGACTTAAGAAAGGAAATGGACGTGTAGGCCGAGCCAATGATGGACGTAATGGCCGCCGCAAACATCACCACCCCAAACAGCTTGTAGCCCACCTGGCCGGCCGCTAGCTCAAATACCGAGCCGTGGGGTTGCCAGCGTCGATAGCGGCGCCTTGGCTTACTACCCCCAGCGTGGCCAGAAAGAGAAGCATCCGAATCAGGGAAGCCACCGACACGCCCATAATGGCGCTTTGCGTAACCTGGGGCAGGGCCGCGGAGCCTTTCACGCCGGCGTCGAGTAGGCGGTGGCCGCCGGAAAACGTGATGTAGCCGCCCACCGTGCCGCCCACGAGCGTGATAATGGCCGTGAAGTCGACGGTGGTGGGGGCAATAGTGCGCAGGGCTGCTTCTGCCGCCGGCGGACTGGTAATAACGGCCACATAAATAATGGCGCCAATCATTACTAGGCCCATCAGCTGGGCAAAACGGTCCATGAGGGTTCCGGCCTCGCGTACCAGAAAGATGGCAATGGCCATTACCGCGGCCAGCCCAGCGCAGACCGTTACAGGCAGCCCCGTGAGTACCTCCAACCCCAGGCCGGCCCCGCCGACGTTACCAACGTTGAAGGCCAAGCCCCCCAGCACAATAAGGGTGGAGATGAAGCCGCCCAGGCCCGGCAACACGCGGTTGGCAATGTCTGGGGCCCGCATTTCAGATACGGCAATAACCCGCCAGATATTCAGCTGCACCCCGATATCCATTAGAATAGAGGTGAGAATGACGAAGCCGAAGCTAGCCCCCAAAGACTGGGTAAAAACGGTGGTTTGGGTTAGGAAACCAGGTCCCACGGCCGAGGTAGCCATCAGGAAGGCGGCGCCGAGTAGTACGCCCCAATTGCGCCCGGGCCTCACGCCGAAACAGGCTGATGGACCCGCACCATAATACCTTCCTGCTGCAGGGTGGCCCTAATTTGCTGAGCAAACTTCAGGGCGTGCGCGCCGTCGCCGTGAATGCACACGGTTTCGGCTTGTATGGTTACGTCCTCGCCGGATTGGGCGCGTACCCGTCCTTCCCGTACCATGCGCACACTTGGGCAATGGCCGCGGCGGGGTCGGTAAGGAGGGCATTGGGGTGGCGTCGGGGCGTGAGGGTGCCGTCGGCTTGGTACGTGCGGTCGGCAAAAACCTCCTGGGCGGTAGCGAGGCCCAGCTTCTGACCCGCACCAATGAGGGCGCTGCCGGCCAGTCCATAAAGGGCGGCCGTGGGCTGCACCCGGTACACGGCTTCGGCCAGGGCTTCCGCCAGCGCCGGGTTTACCGCCGCCATATTGTAGAGGGCGCCGTGGGGCTTTACGTGGTGTACGGTGCCACCTTCGGCGTGCGCAAAAGCGGCCAGGGCCCCCAGTTGGTACACCGTTATGTCGTACGCCTCTTCCGGAGAAATAGCCATGTCGCGGCGGCCGAAACCTACCAAATCGGGCAGGCCGGGGTGGGCCCCAATGGCTACGCCGTGGCGCAGGGCCAGGCGCACGGTGCGCTTCATCACGGCGGGGTCGCCGGCGTGGTAGCCACAGGCAATGTTGGCGGAGGTGACGAAGGGCAGAATGGCTTCGTCGTGGCCCAGGGAGTAGGCGCCGAAGCTTTCTCCCATGTCACAGTTCAGGTCAACGGCGTAGAGTTGGTTCATCGAGAGGAAAGCAGGGCGAGGCCCCGTTGGAGGTGCAGAAGGGTTTTTTCTTGGTGCAGATACCAGTAGTGAGCCTCGGCAAGGCTGACTTCCTGAAAGTGTAGGTGCCCGCCCGGCGGCACCTGGGCCAGCTTGCCAAAATCGGCGGTGATAACCTGCGCCAAGCGGGGGTAGCCCCCGGTGGTTTGGTGGTCGGCCAGCAGCACAATGGGGCTGCCCGCCGCCGGCACCTGCACCGTGCCGAAGGTAACGGCCGAGGAGAGAATTTCCAGGTCGGTATGGCGCCGTAGTGGTGGCCCCACCAGCCGGTAGCCCATCCGGTCGGATTGGGGCGTGACGGTGAATTCCGCGCGCCAGAAGGCGGCCTGACTCTCCGGGGTGAACTGCCCATATTCAGGGCCCCACACCGCCCGCACGGTAGGCGAGGCAGTAGGCGCCGGGGTCAGCTGAGGGTCTGGAAACCAAGAAGCGGCGGCCCAAGCGCGGCCCAACTGCCTACTAAGCAGCTGCTGGTGCACGCGCCGCCCCGCGGGCGTGGGCCCGGTGGCTGGCA
>NZ_JZIR02000069.1:0-27676 GCF_000961955.2 Hymenobacter sp. AT01-02 | reverse complement strand
GTAGGCGCACCTAGTTGTATCTCGGAATTATTGTCCCTTTGGGTCATTTCATTGCCACTAGCAAAAGCATATCTACATATTGTATATGTTTGATGTCATTATGTCATATGTATTTTTCTTTTAAAAAGGACGTTTTTACACTTTAAATCAGCTTTTATTGTCCTTATTGAATGTATCTGGTTGTGCTAATTTTCAATAATGATGACATAAAGGCATATACTTGAAGCATAAGGAAGGTTGGTACAGAATTTATAGATATGGGGTGTGCCTGCTAGGGCACGGTTGATTACTTAACCACTCCAAACTCTACTTTACACCATGGCCACGCTGCTGTATAACAACCTTCCTTCTCTTCGTCCTTCACGCGCTTTCAACTCTGTGCTCAATGAAATGCTGCGTGATACGCTACCCTCACAAAAAGCTCCGGCTGATAGCTTCCTGCCACAAGCCGATATCGTAGAATCGCCAGAGGGCTTCGAGCTACACTTGATGCTGCCCGGCGTAGCGAAGGGAAATGTGAAAATTGATTTTCAAGACGGTAAGCTGACCGTGAGCGGTGAGCGGAAAGCACCGGAGGTAATTGAAAACGGCCCCCGCTTCCGCCGTGTAGAATCCGGGTACGGTACCTTCTCACGCACGTTCCAACTCCCTGAAACCGTAGATGTAACGTCTATTGAGGCTCAGCTAGTTGATGGCGTGCTACGTCTTAACTTGCCCTTCGACAGCAAGAAGGTAACCAAGCACCAGATTGAGGTGCGCTAAGCGCCAATATTTCTGCAAAAAAGGCATCCATCCGGGTGCCTTTTTTCTTGGTACGCGTGTTGTATAGATACCGTATACAGGAGTGGTGGCAGAGGAGCTAGCCCAATAGAATCAGAAAATTCTACCAACGGGTTACTTTCATCCACCAACGGGCATGCAACTGAATACGCCTTGCGGATATCTTGCGTTAGTAAGACCTAGGCTCATGCATTGCTCATGATTCTGTAGTATTTTCAAACCAGACTTCTTCCTTATCACACCTCTTTTCTAATACCCATGCAAGCAAAACAAATGATGCTCGGCCTGCTCGGTTCCGCCATTCTCGGTGGTGGCGTAGCGGTAGGTGGGTACAAGCTGCTCGAGCCAGAGCGTGGTACTGCTCCTCAAGCTGTTGCGGCTGACCCCAATGTGCGTTATACCAGTGAACTGCGCAGCAGCACGTACACGGTGCCCGAAGGCCTGAACTTTACGGCTGCTGCGGCATCAGTAACGCCTGCTGTTGTGCACGTAATGACCGAGTATGCGCCCAGAATGAACGAAAGCAGCGCGGCCCGGATGGACCCTTTCCTGCGCCAGTTCTTCGGGGACGATCTTGAGCAATACCATGGCCGCTCGCAAGGCCCGCAGCAGGGCTCCGGCTCGGGCGTTATCATTGCTGCCAATGGCTACATCGTCACGAATAACCACGTGATTGACAAGGCCGATAAAATTGAAGTTGTTCTCGACGACAAGCGCAAGTATAAGGCTGAGCTAGTAGGCACTGACCCCAATACCGATTTGGCTTTGCTGAAAGTGAAGGCTGATAACTTGCCCTTCGTGCGGTACGGCAACTCCGACAACGTGAAGATTGGCGAGTGGGTGTTGGCTGTAGGCAACCCCTTCAACCTGAATTCTACCGTAACGGCTGGTATCATCTCGGCCAAAGGACGTAACATCAACATCCTGCGGGATCGGGAAGGAATGGGCGTAGAGTCGTTCCTGCAAACCGACGCCGTGGTAAACCCTGGTAACTCGGGTGGCGCCCTGGTAAACCTCAACGGTGACCTAATCGGCATCAACTCGGCTATTGCTTCTCAAACAGGCTCGTTCGTGGGCTACTCGTTTGCGGTGCCTTCCAGCATTGTGAGCAAGGTAGTAGACGACTTGCTAAAGTATAAAGTGGTGCAGCGGGCTCTGCTAGGTGTGCGCATCCGGGAAGTAGATGCTCAGCTTGCCTCGGAAAAGAAGCTAAACACTCTGAATGGCGTGTACGTGATGGGTCTCGACAAGAATACATCGGCTGCTGATGCTGGTATTCAGGAGGGCGACGTTATCACGGAAATCAATGGTGTGAAGGTGAATACCTCTTCTCAGTTGCAGGAGCAAGTAGCCCGCTTCCGTCCTGGCGACAAGATTAAAGTGACCTACTTGCGTGGTAGCGACAGCCGCACTACGACGGCCACGCTGCGCAACTCCACGGGGACCACCGACATCATTCGGGAGGAAGTGGCCTCGACGGTGAAGTACGAAGGAGCTACGTTGGCCCCCGTGGCTCGTCAGGAGCTGCACAAGCTAGGTATTGAGGGAGGCGCTAAGATCAACAACATCAAGGACTCCAACTTCCGCCAGACGGGTATTGCTGATGGTTTCATCATCACCCGCATTGATAAAAACAAAGTGACAAAGCCTCAGGATGTACAACGGTATCTAGAGGCTGCCAAGGAAAACGAAGGTGCTCTAGTAGAAGGAGTGTATCCTGATGGCCGCAAAGCCTACTACCCAATTGGGCAATCTGAGTAATCTGGCTTTTGCTGCTCGTAAAAAAGGCCCTTCGCTACCATGGCGAAGGGCCTTTTTTCATGGGTTTGATTTGAGCAGTGTGCTTAGCTTAAAAGCCACTCCATGGCAGGACCTTCCTCAATGAAGAGGCGCAGTTGATAAGCCCGTTCTTCAGAGGTGCCATAGCGAATGTACTGCTGCTGCACTGAGTCCGACTCATAAATGGCTAAGCGCACCGGCGAGCAATGCACAGCAATCCGAAAAGGGGGGACTGCTACGTGAGCAACCTCAGGGTAAAATATGTGCGTCGACCACCAGCCAAACTCCGGATCAAGCTGGTCGCGTCGTCGCACATCCAGCAGCCACCGCCAGAGGCCGTGTTGTTGGGCCGCTGCCAGTAGGGCTGCGTAGTGACGCTGCAGCTGGGGCGTAGGCGCATCTTCGGCCCAACGCGCTATTAGAACGCCTAAATCGGGGCGCGGGGTAAGCGAAAAGCTGGAGTCGGACGACATGGTGGGAATGTCAGGGAGGGCTACTAATATACATGCCTGAGACAAAGAACTGGTACTACCGACTTCTAGAAAAGCCAGCCAGTTACTAGCAACCTAGCCAGCAGTTAGTCAGGGTAGGAGAAAGGTAGCTGTCCGGAGTAGCTCCATAACAGGCAAGAAGGGAATACCAGCACGGATTGGGGCGGAGTTGGCCCCGCCTGGCACAGGTTATCAGATCTGAGCCCAGCTAGCCCCGGCCTATTTTAGTAGCTTTGCTCAGATGGGTTTTCCATCCTCTTCTAGTGTTCCACCCAACCTCCATATACCCATGAAACTAGCTGCTGAAGAAGCTGCCGCTACCGGTACCGATGTACAGGAACATGACCACCACGGTATTCAGCAAGTATTGCAGGAACTAGGAGTAGAAGCCCGTAATGCTGCTTGGAGCACGGGCCTACGCTGGGGTAGCAGCACTGCCGAAAACGCCCGCCCCATTCACTCGCCTACCGATGGTCGCCTTATTGGCTTCGTAACCTTTGCTACAGCTGCCGACTATGACCAAGTAGTGAAAACGGCCCAAGAAGCATTCAAAGCTTGGCGCCTAGTACCCGCGCCCAAACGGGGCGACATTGTGCGACAAATCGGCAATAAGCTCCGCCAATACAAGGAGCCCCTGGGCAAGCTAGTGAGCTACGAGATGGGCAAAATTCTGCAAGAAGGCCTGGGCGAAGTACAGGAGATGATTGACATCTGCGACTTTGCTGTGGGGCTCTCGCGCCAGCTCACGGGCTATACCATGCACTCGGAGCGGCCCGCCCACCGCATGTATGAGCAGTACCACCCCCTGGGCGTGGTAGGCATTATCTCCGCCTTCAACTTTCCAGTGGCCGTGTGGAGTTGGAACGCCATGTTGGCTGCTGTGTGCGGCGACGTGTGCATTTGGAAGCCCTCCGAGAAAACTCCGCTGGTGGCCGTAGCCGTGCAGCACATTCTGAAGGAAGTACTACTGGAGAATGATCTGCCGGAAGGAATCTTCAACCTAGTTATTGGTGATGCCGAGATTGGCGCCGCAATGGCTGCCGATGCGCGCGTGCCGTTGGTGTCAGCTACGGGTAGCACCCGCATGGGCAAGAAGGTGGGCGAGGTAGTGGGTGGCCGCTTGGGTCGTGCACTGCTGGAACTAGGCGGCAACAATGCCATCATCCTTACCGAGCACGCCGACCTGGACATGGCCATGCGTGCCGTGGTGTTTGGTGCCGTGGGTACGGCTGGGCAGCGCTGCACCACCACGCGCCGCCTCATCATTCACGAGAGCATTTTTGAGGATGTAAAAGCGCGCCTATTGAAAATTTACCCCAACCTGCCCATCGGTCATCCCCTTCAGGAGGGTAACCTGGTAGGCCCCCTTATCGACAAAGCGGCGGTAGAAGGCTTTACGAAAGCCCTGGAAGCAGTGCAACAAGAAGGGGGGACCTTACTTACGGGCGGCGAAGTGCTGGAAGGCGCTGGCTACGAAACCGGTACGTACGTGAAGCCCGCGCTGGTAGAAGCCCGCAACGAGTACCACACGGTGCAGGAAGAAACCTTCGCACCCATTCTCTATCTCATCAAATACAGCGGTGGGGTAGAAGAGGCCATTGCCGTGCAAAACGGAGTGCGGCAAGGTTTGTCGTCGAGCATTTTCTCTCTGAACATGCGCGAAACAGAAACCTACCTCAGCCACGCCGGCTCCGACTGTGGTATTGCCAACGTGAATATTGGTACGAGTGGGGCAGAAATTGGCGGAGCTTTCGGCGGTGAAAAAGAAACCGGTGGCGGCCGTGAGTCCGGCTCCGATGCTTGGCGCATTTATATGCGCCGCCAGACCAACACCATCAACTACAGCACCCAGTTGCCGCTGGCCCAGGGTATTAAGTTTGATGTCTGAGTAACGTACGCTGCTCTACAACACAACGGCCTACCTGGTACTACCGGGTAGGCCGTTTTCGTGCGGCAATTATTCATTGAGATAAGAGTTGAGGAGCGAATATTCCCGCGCCCTTACAACTACCGTCAGCTACTGTGTCGGATGTCGCCGTGCCCCTTATATAGCAGTACACCGTTGTAATAAAGCACATAGTACAGCCGGTACAGTTCATTGGGGCGCAGACCAATTTTTGTGTAGTCTAGGCTATACGTCAGGGCATCGGAAAAGTCGCTTGGGCCTAGCCGCAGCAACACCTGATACTTTCGGTCTACTAGTACGGCGCTCAGAGAATACTTCACAGCCGGACTTCCGTAGCTTCTTTCAAGTTGCAATAGCCAATTTGCCTGGCCCGTTAGGGCCGGATTGGGATATGCGTAAGTATAAGAAACACGTGTTGGCTGTTGCGCCCCATTTAGATCAAATGCTAGGTCCGGAAATAGCGCCCGCTCTTGTTCATTCCAAGTGGCATCCGAGGTCCAGTCGGTTGGATCTTGTGAACCGGCCACTCGGCCGTCGGCGGCGCGTAGGGAAATGCCGGCGCCAGCACCAAAGTCAATAGTGGGGGAAGAGTCTTTCTTTTTGCAAGAAACTAAGTACCAAAGAACTATTAGAAAAGCTAGATTCTTCATGATTGGGAGCAAACAATAGAATAGGCATGATAACTGCCGCAAAATACATTGTGGGTTTGTTAGGCACAAAGCAGTTAGCAGTGCAACCTTACTAGCTTGCTTCTGTCCTTCACCTGCTTACTACATAGCACCCGCCGTTTTTAGCCCGGAAAGTTGGATATTTACGATTCACCTATTTCCGAATCTCCGCCAACCCAGACGCAACCTATGGAGGCCTTCGCATATACTGACATCAACGCCCCGCTAGTCGAGCGGTGCCGCTTAGGCGACCGACGGGCCCAGGCTGAGATTTACAAGCGCTATTCCAAAGCCATGTTCAACGCCTCCTTGCGAATCACCGGCGACTATGCCGAGGCGGAGGACGTGCTACAGGAGTCTTTTCTAAGCGCCTTTCGGGAACTACATAGCTACAAAGGCGATTCTTCGTTTGGCTCCTGGCTTAAGCGCATCGTTATCAACAAGAGCATCAACTGCCTGCGCAATCGGCGTTTGCAACTGGTACCCTTAGCCGACCAGCACGATGCTGCCGACCATGACGACACCCACCAATCCTTAGACCCCGAGGACCTTTCCTGGCGAGCCGATGTAGTGCGGCGTTGCGTGCAGGAACTCCCCGACGGCTACCGCGTAGTGCTAAGCCTCTACCTCTTGGAAGGCTACGACCACGCTGAGATTGCCAGTATTTTACATATCACCGAATCCACCTCAAAGTCGCAGTACAGCCGGGCCCGCCGCAAACTATTGGAATTGGCCCGCCAGCACGGCCTCTAATTACGTACTCGACCTGACCCCATAGTGCTATTCTGTTGGCTGCCTGCACCGCCCACCCCCAACTTGACGGTGCGGCCACCTTACTGGAATATTGCGAACGACCACCTGACATGAACGAGAAGAAAACCGGACTGGAAGCCTTTGTGGAACGCCACCGCGCCGACTTCGACGCGTTTGAGCCGCGCCCCAACCTGTGGGACGACATCGAACTTGAGCTAGATACCCCTACCGCAACGGCAGACGACGTCGCGCCCCTGCGCATTGTACGCTTAGATGCTGGTATTCCAGTAGCCGAAGTGCCCGCTCCGCAGGCTCCGGCTGCTCCTGTTACGGCTGAGGTGCGCGCCGCACGCCCGTACGGTATTGCTGCTGCCGTAGCCGCACTAGCCTTGCTAGGAGGCTGGTTCTGGCAACAGCAGCACAGTGCGCCAAGCATCTGGATGCGCAGTACGGCCGCCCCAGTAGCCACGGCCGCACCAAGTGCCCGCACGTATGATGGCGTAGCGGCCACTGCGGCTGCAGCCAGCCCCGAGCAACGCTTGGCAGGTACAGTGCAGCGTATGGAGAGCTACTATGCTACCCAGATTACCGAGCGCCAGCAGGAGCTCCAAGCACTTGATGCCGAAACTAAAGCCGCACCGCGTGCTGACTGGCAGCAGGAGTTGACCGCGTTGGATTCAACTTACCAGCAGTTGAAAACGGAGCTGTACCGTAACCCGGAGCCCGATGTGGTCTTGGAAGCTATGAACCGCAACCTGCAGATTCGTTTGGACTTACTGACCCAGCAGCTGCGCACCCGGGAGCGGATTCGGGACTACCACAGCCAGCCCTATATGGTAGCTGAAACCCGCCGCACGCCTTGAGTATGCGGTTTTCTAAACTTGACACTTCCGTAGAAGTATTTCTGCGGCGTACTCTTCCCGTGGTGGGCTGGCTGCTCGGGGTGCCTGTGGCTATGGCGCAGGTAGTGCCCGTGCCAGCTAGCAACGCAGCGGTGCAGTACTACCAAGGAACTGAAGGCGCTAGCACTGTTGTGCCCCAGGGAACCCCTGCCGATGGACGCCAAGGTAGCACGGCGCAAGGCCCTCAGGAAGAAGCCACTACCCCGGCAGTAGAGAAGGTTCGTAAGCTGAGCCGCACGTTTGCAGCCAATGGCCGGCCTTTCTTCCTGGATACGCGCTACGGGCGCGTGCAAGTGAACGTGTGGAACCGCAACGAGGTACGCACCGACGTTGACATCATTACGCGGGCCGATAGTGAGGAGAAGGCTCAGCAGCTCCAGGACATGATTCAGGTGCAACTGCTAGACTACGATGCCGCTACCGGCGCCATTGCGGCCAAGTCGCGCTTTGGCGCAATGCCCCGGGAGTGCTGGAGCCGGACCAAGCTATACGAGGTAAACTACACCGTTTGGCTACCGAAAAATACCCCGCTACACCTCAACAATACATTCGGCGAAATCAGCCTGACCGGCGACATAAGCGGCCCTGCTGAGCTGGCAATTGAGTACGGGAGTCTGCGCACGGGCCGCTTGGAAGGGGCGCGCAACGTGCTGCGCATAAGCAACGGGCAATGTGCCATTCCGTTTGCGCACAAGGTGAGCATTGATGCTTCGTATTCCAAGGTTCGCCTGACAACTGGCGAAACCGTGGACCTGAACAATAACTACTCCGACATTGATATTGGCACCGTGCAGGACCTGACGGTGCACAGCAAGTACGGCGACGTAGCGCTGGGTACGGTTCGTAACCTGCGCGGCACTTCGGGCTACTCCAAGTTCAGCATTGATAAGCTCAGCAACCAGCTGAACATGACGGTGCAGTATTGCCCAAATTTTGAAGTGCGCAACACGGGGAAAAACTTCAGCCAGATTAATCTGCAGGGAGGCTACAGCACATTTTTACTCAACTTCCCCGACGGCGCAGCCTTTAACTTTGATGTAAATACAGACCACGGCAAACTCCTGGTTGATAAGCGGCTGGTGAAGGTGGAGTCAGAGGAAAACAGTCCTTCCTCTACCGATATGCAGGGCAGCTTTGGGGTAGTGCCCACCCGGCGTCCGGGCGGTGGTAACGTCAACATTAAGGTGCGCTACGGCAACGTCAGCTTCAATAAGTAAGCGCCAACGGCCTAAGTAAGGGGTAGAACGTAGACTCGGCTTCAGCAGCCGTCTGTGTTCTACCCCTTACCTTTTCCACATGATTCGATATTTACTCTTGGGGCTGCTAGGGTTGGTGCCGCTGGCTAGTGCCGCCCAAACTCATTCAGTTGCTATGTCTACTCCCGTTGCTTTGTCGTCGCCACTTCGTACCTATGCCTTGCGCTTGCGCCCCGGCGCGGACCTACGCCAGCAGCTGTTAGCCTTCACCCAGCAGCAAGGTATGCGGGCCGGGGCCGTGCTTACGTGCGTAGGGAGCCTAACCACTACCACGCTTCGGTTGGCCAACCGGGAGGCTCCTACGGTGTACCAAGGGCACTTTGAAATTGTCTCCCTAGTTGGAACGCTGTCAACGAACGGTAGCCACTTGCACCTGTCGGTGGCGGATTCTACGGGGCGCACTATCGGGGGGCACTTGCTCGACGGTAATATAGTGTATACTACCGCGGAAATCGTGGTGGGCGAGCTGCCGGAATTTGATTTTAAGCGGGAGCCTGATGCTACGTTTGGGTACCAAGAGCTGGTCGTCTATCCGTTAACGTCAGCTAGTAAAAAGAAAAAAGCCGCCCAAACGAAACAAAAGTAGCATCCCCGCGGAATCCAATTGGTGGATGTTGATTGTTGGCTGAAATGGAGGTATACTTGTGGAACTATCGGCAGGCCGTTACGGAGCGTAACCGCCGTAGATATTCTTCATTACGCTATCCTTTTCTTAGTTAATGCGCGTTTTTACAACGTCGGGCACCGTGCTGGCAGTGTGGGCGAGTGCCGTTACCGCGGGTTATGGGCAACAGCCCGCCGCTCTTGTTTCATCCAAACAAGCTTTCCAGGAAGGTATTGCCCTGCACGACAAAGGCGACTACGCCGGGGCCATCCGCACATACCTGTCAGTGCCTTCTTCTGATACGGCTTACGTATCTGTACTAGGTGAGCTGGGATTGTCTTATCTGCTGAACAAGCAATATCCGGAGGCCGTGCGCATTAGTCGCCAAGCCATTGACCTCGGCCAACACGAAGCGCAGCCCTACATAGTGTTGGCCGAAGCAGAGGAAAAGCAGGACCACCGGGAAGCAGCCCTAAAGGTGTACGCCGAAGGCCTGAAGCGCATGCCCTACAACCCCGCGCTGTGGTACAGCCAAGGAGTAGGCCAAGATGCTCTGCACCAGCCCCAAGCCGCCCTAGCTAGCTGGACACGCAGCTTGGAGCTGAAGCCCTTGTATGCGCCTACCCACCACCAACTGGCGTGGTTGGCCATTGAACAGGGACAGCCGGCGCGTAGCCTAATTAGCTTGCTGACGGCGCTAGCCCTCAGCCCCGATGGTGAAGGCAGCCAGCAAATGCTGCTGATGGCGGAGCAAATTGCCTCCAATAGCTTTGAGGTAGACGCCAACGCCAAAATAGCTCCCTTTGTGCCGAATGAGGTCTTTCAGGACCTGGACTTGCTACTGAATTCTAAGGTAGCACTGCGCAAGGACTACACTTCCAAGGTAAAGTTCGACGCCAATATTGTAAAGCAGGCCCAACTGCTAGTAGAGAAGTTTCCGGCTAGCCGCGGCGACCAAGAGACCGACTTGTGGCTGCGGGCGTACGGCCCGTTGGTAGATGTGCTACGCCGCGACGACAACCTAACGGCCTTCACCTACCTCGTCCTGTCGTCGGCCAGTGATAAGCGCGCTGCCCAGTGGCTAAAAAGCAACAAGGCCAAGGTGGAACGCATGAGCGAAGCCGTGTCGCCCGCTATTATGCAAATTCGTACCAGTCAGCTGATAGCAAGTGCGGCCCAGCCTCAGCGGCGCACCGGGTGGTTTGATGAAGGCGTACTCTACGGAATAGGAGAGGGTGAAAAGCTCAGCAACGGGGATGCCCGCCTACATGGCCCTTGGATATTCATAGACGAAGCTGGCTCCATAACGTCGGAAGGGAGCTTCAATGAGGCCGGTAAGCGCACGGGACACTGGCGTACTTACCACCCCAATGGCCGCCTCAACTTCGATACGAACTACGACTCCGAAGGCCGCCTCGATGGGCACTACCTGGAGTACCACGACAACGGGGCTTTATCGGTAGACGGAACGTACAAAGCTGGGGAGCTCGATGGCGCGGCCAAGCTTTTCCACTACTGCGGGGAGCTTAGTGAACAGCGCTCCTACCAAGTGGGAAATCGACAGGGAGAGGTTAAATATTATTACCCTGATGGCCGCCTGCGGTTGCAGAGCGCCTACCAGGCCGATAAAAAGCAGGGCTCCGAAATCGGTACCTACCCCGATGGCACGCCCGAGTACCGCTATGGGTACGCCAACGATAAAAAGCAGGGCCCCTTCGAAGTATACTACGCCGACAAGACCCTAGAGCGCAAGGGTACCTACGAGCAAGACGAGCTACACGGCCTGTACAGCGACTTCCATCCCAACGGTAAACCCGCTAGTACGGGTGCCTTCGACCACGGCCGCTACGCTGGCAACTGGAAAGTATACTACGCCACGGGCAAGCTCAGCATCGAGAAAAACTACGACTCGGCTACGGGAGAACTGCACGGCTCTTACAAGGATTACGATAGTCAAGGCCGCCTCAACGCTGAGTTAACCTACGACCAAGGCCGCGTAACACGTATTGCTTTCTTTGACGAGCAAGGCAAAGTGCGTACTCAAACCGACGTAGCCAAGAAAGGCAAAACCGTTGTGAAGGGCTTGCGCACCGACGGCAGCGCGGCATACACGGGCTCCTTCCTGAACGGGAAGCAAGATGGTGAGTGGCGCTGGAATTACCGCAACGGTAACGTGCAAACCGTGCGCCACTACACGGCTGGCAAGACCGAAGGGCTAGAGGAAGAGTATTTCAGCACCGGCCGTCTGCGGGAACGGAATTTCTATAAGGACGGGTCGTTGGAGGGGACGTACGAAAAATACTACCTCGATGGACAGCTGCAACGCGCTGGCAACTACCAGAGTGGACAGCAGCAGGGCCAGTGGAAGCAGTACTACGCCGATGGCAAACTTAGTGAGGAATACAACATCCTCAACGACCAAATGCACGGCGCCGCCCGCAGCTACTCGCCCGGTGGGCAGCTAACCCAAGAGCGGTGGATGGAGTATGGGCGTATGCTCCAGCTTACGGCTTACGACTCCGTAGGCCATGTAGTAGACCGAATCGTAATCGAGCCAACGACCAAAAGCCTGACCTTGCATTACCCAGGCGGCAAGCCTCGCATGGAAAGCAACATGCTATGTTATGACTATCAAGGCAATACGTCGTGGCGACTACCCAATGGCAAAACTGAAACTCAATATAGTTTGGACCGGGGCGACCGTAATGGTCAGTTCCGCGCCTATAGCTCGCAAACGGGCAAGCTGATTTCGGAGGGCTTCTACCGCAACGGTAAAAAAGAAGGCGAATGGAAGGCCTACTACCCGTCGGGCGTTCTTATGAACAAGGTACCTACCGTAATGATGAGGAAGAGGGAGAATGGCTGATCTACTTTGAAAACGGCCAGCTTGACCATACGCGCACGTACCAGAATGGGCGCTACGAGGGCATAGCACGCCAGTACAATATGCTGGGCGAGCTGATAGCGGAGAAACTGTACGAGGATAACGAGCTAGTGAGCTTCCGTAGCCCGGGTGCTGATGGAAAACCTGGTGCCGCAGCTTGGCAGCCGCTAGTGGGGCAAGTAAGTACCGCTTTTGCTAACGGCAAGCCCGCCGTGGCCGAATCCTATAAAGGGGGCTACTTCTCCGGCACCCGCACCTACTACTACAGAAACGGCCAGGTATTCCGTCGGGCCCAGAATTCGCAGGAGGGGACTCTGCAAGGCGTGCTCACCACCTACTACCCCAACGGCAAGGTACAGGAAGAAGAAAACTACGCCCACGACGAACTCCACGGCCGCTCGCGCTACTACCGCCCCGATGGCACCCTGGAACGGGAGGAGACCTACCGCGCCGGCGAAAAATACGGCCCCACGGTGTACTATGACACCCAAGGCAAACCGCTCAAGAAGGAGATTCACTGGAACACGTTTGTGTATGAAGCGCGCTAACCTATCGTCCTCTCCTTGGAGGCTGTGGCTTCTGTGTGGGCTGCTTTTAACCGGCTGGGCTCCCGCGCGGGCTCAGCAGCCAGTGCAGCTGCTCATGCAAATGAAGCAGCAATATCCTACGGCCAAAGCCGTCTACCTTGATTATCGGCAGGATGTAACGGTAGCCGTGAAAGGCGACTCCGTGCAGGTGCTGGCGCGCCACCACTACGACATGCTGCACCTTGACCCGCAGTCGGATATGTACGCTCCCGATCAGGTGTACAGCTCCCACTTCAACCGCCTGCAGAAAATCGAGGCGCGTACCTTGCTGCCTGCCACCAACGACTACAAAGCACTTAAGGTTACCGATTTTAAGGACCAGTTTGAGGTGCGGCCGGGGGTATTCTTTGATGATGCGCGGGTTACCAAGTTTAGCTACCCGGCTATTGCGCCCGGCGTGCGCACCGTGTGCGACTACACCATGCGCCAGCCCGATGCCCGCTTCCTCATGCCGTTCTATTTTGGCTCCTACTTGCCCGTGCGCCACGCCGAGCTAGTGGTTACGGCTCCGCGCGGTGTCCGCATCAATACCAAGGAGTTTCATATTCCCCAGGGTAGCGTCACGTTTACCAAAACCGAAAAAGGCGGCTCGGTTGTGTACCGTTGGGTAGCCGAGAACCTGCCACCCATGCAGCACGAAGACAATGCCCCCGAGGCGAGCTACTACGCTCCCCACGTGGTGTATTTCGTGGAAGAGGCCCTCGTGAACGGGCAGCCCCGCCGCCTGCTGGGAGGAGTGCCCGAACTGTACTCCCTCTACAAAGGCTTCGTAGTTAATCTCGATAAGCAAGAAAGCCCCGCCCTGCGCAAAGTGGTTGACTCCCTAGTAGTGGGGGCCCGCACCGAGCCGGAAAAGGTAGCCCGCATCTACTACTGGGTGCAGGACCACGTGCGCTACATTGCCTTTGAAAACGGCCTGCGGGGCTTTATTCCGCACGATGCTAGCCGCGTGTATGCTAACCGCTATGGCGACTGCAAGGACATGGCTAACCTGCTGCACGAAATGCTACGCATAGCGGGCGTGAAGTCATACCGGACTTGGATTGGCACCCGCGACCTGCCCTACCGCTATAGTGAGCTAGCCACGCCCGGGGTGGATAACCATATGATTACGACCTATGAGCCCCGACCGGGGGAGTACGTATTTCTCGACGCCACCAGTCAGCACACGCCCTTCGGCTTTCCTTCCTCCATGATTCAGGGTAAGGAAGCCCTGCTTGCCCTCGATGGCCAGCAGTGCAAGGTGGTGGAAGTGCCCATCATAAAGCGCGAGCAAAACCGCACCATAGATAGCTCCTTTGTGACGCTTGACGGCACGACGGGACTGCGCGGGATGGGTCAACGACGCGTAAGCGGCTACCCCAAAGTATTTGAGGCCTACCACCTTGATGGGCTGGGGAAAACTGACGAAGCCAAAGCCGTGAAGGGCATTTTGGAGCGCGGCAACAACAAGTTCTTTGTGGATAAGTACTCCGTACAGAACCTCGATGCCCGCGACCGTCCCCTCACCATCGACTACACCTACCGCCTGCAAGACTACGTGCAGCGCGTAGACGACGAGGTGTACGTGAACCTGAACCTGGAGCAGACCTACGGTACCGACCGCCTGGATGCTACCAAGCGCCACCTGGCCCGCACCAACGACTACTACCAAACTACGCGGACGCGCACCGAATTTGAAGTTCCAGCTGGCTATGAGGTGTCCTACCTGCCTGGCAATGCCCAACGCCAAGACTCCGTGCTGGGTTTCTCCATCAAGTATGAGCGGCAGGGCAACAAAATCATTCAGGAAAAGGAGCTCTACGTGAACTACCTCTTGCTGGAGCCCGCGCAGTTTGGGCAGTGGAATGCCGTAGTGGACCAGCTCAGCAGCGCCTACCGCGACGTTATTATCCTCAAGCGCAAGAAAGCCTAGTAGCTCTAGCTGAAGATGCGGCTGACGAACGGAGTCAGCTCGCATGGTTGGTATCTATCATACAAGATTGCGCCCGCTCGCCCGGGTAGGCGCTACCCCTTTTTACCCGTGATGTCTATCTTATTCCGCGGCCGCCAGGTGCTTACCCTGGTGGCCCTAGCGCTGCCTGCTGTGTTGCAGGCTCAAAGTCTGCCTGCTGGCCTTTCCTACAGCACCTACGATTGGGAGGCCCGGCGCAAGCCGATGACTCTAACTACCGCCGAAGCGCAAAATCCGGCCCTCATTCTGCGTGAGCTGCGCGTAGAAGAGTACGCCTTGGATGCGAAGCGCGAGCTGCACCTCTATTCTCTCGACCACCACATTGTGCGTGTGAATACCTCCGAGGGGATTGAGCGCTACAACAAAATCTACCTGCCCGTGCAGGATGGGGGCAAAGTGCTGTCGTTGAAGGCGCGCACCATCAGTCCACGTGGGGAAGTGGTGGAAATCGACGCCGCCAACATGAAGGAGCTAAAAGACCAAGATGGGGGCCGCGGCTTTAAAATCTTTGCGGTGGAGGGTTTGGAGAAAGGTAGCGAGATTGAATACCTCTTCACTCGGGAGCGGCCCGCCAACTACTTCGGCCGCAACTATATGCAAGATGAGGTGCCCGCCCGCGACGTAACCTTTGAGTTGATTACGCCCGAGTTTTTCACCTTTGAAGCCCGGCGCTACCCTAGCAGCACGTCCGTTGTTCTGCGCGACACGGTGCAAAACGAAAAACGCATTGTACGCCTAGCCCTGCACGATGTGCCCGCCGCCCGCGAAGAGACGTTTGCCAACATAAAGGCGGAGCGCCAGCGTGTAGAATACAAAATGGCGTATAGCCAAGCCCGCGGCCGTGAGCGGCTCTTCACCTGGGCCGATGCCAGTCAGTTCCTCTACCGGCGGGTATACGGGTGGACCAAAGACGAGCAGAAGGCTGTGGACAAGCTGCTCAAGCAAATGGCCTTGCCCCCTACCAATCAAGTGGTGGCTGCTGAGCAGTACATCAAGAAGAATTTCCGCCCCGATGATTCGGCGGGGGAGGACCTAGCGCACGTTATAACCACGCGTACTGGCTCCGAGGTAGGTATGGCCCGGCTCTACGCGGCCATTTTCAACCGCCTGAACATCACGCACGAGTTGGTGGTGACATCGGACCGGACGGACGCCGCTTTCGACAAGGAGTTTGACTCCTGGAATTACCTCGACCACTTTGTGTTCTTCTTTCCCTCCACAAAGCAGTGGTTGGCTCCGGGCCGTCCCGATTATCGGATGCCGCTGATTCCGGCGGAGTGGACGGCTAATGAGGCGTTGTTTGTGCGCACCGTGAAGCTGGGCAGCACTGAAACGGCCATAGGCAGCACGGGCTTCATTCCTACCCTTGCCGCCGACCAAAGCCCCAGCGACCTGGACATTGCCGTGCAGTTTGCGCCCAACCTAGACAAGAGCACTGTTACCATTCGTGAAACCCTGGGTGGCTACCACGCCCAGCAGATTCAGCCCTTCTACGGCCTGATTCCGGATGAGAAGCGCACCGAAGTACTGCAGGAACTCATTAAGAGCAACGTGCCCGATGCTACGTTCCAGCAAATAAAGGCTACCAACATTGAAACCGGCTTGAACCCGCTGGAAAAGCCATTCATTGTGGATGCCACAGTAGAATCGGTGGCGTTGCTGGACCGCGCCGGGCCCAAGTACCTGTTCAAAGTAGGTACGCTGCTAGGGCCGCAGTCGGAACTGTACCAGGCCGACGAGCGGCAGTACGACGTGGAAAACGACTTCAACCGCCGCTATAACCGCACCATCACGTTTGAGCTGCCCGCTGGTTATCAGGTACGCAACCTCAACGATTTGAACGTGGACATCAGCGCCGGCCCCACCGATAAAGGCCCCGAGTACTTGTTTAAATCGAGCTATGAGCAGCAGGGCCAGAAAGTCATCGTGACTATTCGGGAGTACTACCGCCAAATTCGCTGGCCCAAGAAGGACTTTGAAGCCTTCCGGGGAGTAGTAAACGCCGCCGCCAACTTCAATAAAGTAGTGCTGGTATTGGAAAAGAAAGGCTAGTCCCGTTTCTTTTCCCGAAGAGGCCCTGTCTTCTACCGAAGGCAGGGCCTTTGTGTGTCGTCGTTGGAAAGCGGAAATGCAACCTAACTGCTCAGCATGCCGAGCATTTTTTGTTCATTGCACCTCCCAACATACTCGCCATGAACGCCCAGCCCACCCCCACTACGCCCGATACGCCCCGCATGGCGCAGTTTCGGCGCACCATTCAGAATCCCCTGAAACTGCGGCTGTTTCTGCTGCGCCGCCTGCCTATGGCCTACCTAGCCGGCTTGCGCATTCGGGAGGTTACGCTGGGGCGTGCTACCGTTACGGTGCCCTTCAAGTACCTCACCAAAAACCCGTTCCGCAGCATCTACTTTGCCTGCCTGAGCATGGCCGCCGAAATGGCGAGCGGCTTGTTGGCCATGATGTACGTGCAAGATGGTACACCAGCTTCCATGCTAGTGGTAGGAATGGAAGCCAAGTTCACCAAGAAGGCCGTTGGGCGTATTGCTTTTACATGTGAGGATGGCGCTGCCATCGGGCAAGCCTTGGCCGAGAGTCGGGCTACTGGTGAAGGGCGCACCGTAGTATGCACCAGCACAGGGGTAGACCCAGCCGGAGACGTGGTAGCTACCTTCCGCATTACGTGGTCGTTTCGGGCGAAGCAGGCCTAAGGCGCGGGTTATTTCAACGTGTAGGTTTCTAGCTCCAAGCGGCGCTGGAGCAGGTCGGTGTCGCGGTAGAAAAGGTCGGCACGCGCCATACCCACGGCTGGTACCACCCACTCTTGCCGCCGCTGAATCTGAAGCGAAGCCGGGCTAGTGTAGTTGTACTGGTACTCTAGCTTATACTGCCGGCCCGTAAGCTTCTGACGCGAATCAGGGATGGGTTTCAGCTCCGCATCCGGCGTAGTCAGCACCCATAGGGTATAAGTCGGGTACACGTAGTTGTACCCAATATTGCCAGACGTAGCAGATGGATAAAGTAGGACGTCGAGGTTGCCCGCTACGTTGTAGTAGGCGTAGCCTCGTGAGGTGTTCTGAACGATGGTCCGGTCGTTGAGAATATACCAGGTGCTTTTGTTGATGGTTGTGTCGCGCAGCACCGTGCGGGTATAGATGCCCGAGGAATCGTACATGGTGCCGTTGCGCTCATAGAGGTAGACGCGGTACTGCCACCGGTTGCCAACCTGTAAAGGAATAACCTGCTCAACGGGAGGCTCCGGGTTGTCATCTTTGCTACAAGCAAACAAGAATACGTGGGCCGCAGCATAGATGGCAAGCAGATATAATCGGCGGTTCATTACAGGCGAGGATAAAGATCTTTCTACTAGAAAAGAACATAGAATACTTGGGCGCAAGCTACGGCTAAAACGGACTGCTACCAATGGCAAACGGCCCGCGTGCTTCCGGTAAAGCACGCGGGCCGTTTATGAGAACAGACCTATGAGAAAAGAACGCTATTCCTCGCGTAAGCCGTCCTTCGTGATAACATCAACCAATCCATCTTCACTGACTACAATAGCCAAGCAAGGGTAGGGCGAGCTGTCAACGTAACGAATGGCAGAGTTGTAGCGCGCACCGCGGGTACTGGTGCCGTGCCCGGAGGCCTTCCCGTCCAGAATCACCCCAATGGAGTAACAGTAAGACTCAGGATCGAGGAGGACGGCTCCATCGATGGCCGTTACCAGGCGGGTGATGAGTGGGGTGAGCGGTACCGGCTCGATAAGGGTGCACTGTAGCTTGAGACGATCAGCCTCGGCCAGGGCTTCGGTGGTGATGACAAGCAAGGTGCCATGCTTCTGCCGGCTGGCTTCTACCACAACATCCCAGAGCCGTTCCACTTTGGTAGGGTCGGTGAGGTGGAAGGTGCGCTTCAGGTCGCGGCGGAACTTGGCCCGGTTGAGCCGAGTACGGGGCAAGCTGGGTAAGCCGTAATGCGCCCGCATGAGTATCTGGCCGCCGTGCTGAAACTCCCAGGCGTAGTGATTCACGAAGTTGATAACAAACAAGTCTTCGCGCGTGGCATCGTACTGGCCGATCTGGCGACCCAGAGCATACACATTCTCGCCATCGGCCAGCAAGCTGATGTCGTGGGTAGTCATTTCCAGGAGTTTGCGAACGGCCCGGTAGTCGGTGAGTGGGGTAGGGCAGGTGAGGGCAAATACTTCCGATAGGTTGGGATGGCCGCGCCGCGCCAGTAAAACCTTGCCCACGCCTTCGGCGCCCTCGTACCGCAGCGAGGAAATGGTATTACAGGTAGCAAATAGCTTGGTAGCTGACGGGTTCATGCCCAGGCCCTGGGCCGGCGTATCCATAAACAGCTTGCCCGCCGCCCGAATCAGTTCGTCGGTTTCGCGGGGGCGCACCAGCAGGCCCGATCCGGGCTCGGGCTCCGTGAGGGATTTCAAGCACTCCTCGTGAAAACGAATGACGGCGGCCATGAGCAGGGAGTGCGATAGGGGCTTGCCATCGGTATAGAAACGGTTTTCCTGCAGCGCCGGGTAGCTGTTGACGGCTTTGCGGTTGAGGCGCAGCACGGGCACTACGTAGTGTCGGTCGATGGGTACCGGAGCCCCGGCAAATAGCACGTAGCGGCTCGGCGTGTCGGTAGCACTCAGCGCCTCTTGCACGGCCCGCCGGATACCCAGGGCCGAGAGCTTACGCTGAATCATCGTCTCGCTCATCAGCTCCCGCTCCGGTGGATTCCACGACTGAGTTAGTTGAAATACTCGTCCTTGCTCCACCAAGCCTTCAAACGAGCTGGGGTGCAAGCCGCAGTCTTCGGGCTCTAGGCACACAGAGGCCGGCTCGGCGTCTAATAGCTCTTCTGCTTCGGCCGGCAACGCCAGTAGTAGCACATAGGGGTCCAGGTCTTCGTCAAGCGTATCGAAAATGCCGGATGCTACTGCCTGAGCCGCCTGCCGAAACCGCGTTTGGTAGGGCCAAATGGAGTAAGAATCAGGAAGTGGCAGCGGCGTGCCGAAACCCACCGGGGGGGCAGATACTACAGGCAGGGGGGAAAGCATGAGCAGGAAAGAATAGAAGGGGCGGAGAACTGCCCTAAGGCAGCCAGACAGTAGTAGCCTCGTTGGCCTAGCTACAGAGGCAGACGAGGCAGCGCAGAAATTACTTTACGAAAGCGAAATATGTTGTGCTTGGCTAGCCGCTGGTGGGCTACAACGTAAATACAACCGGCAACACCATCTTTTGCTTCATGGGTTGGCCCTTATATGTGGCAGGCTGCCACTTAGGTGCTGCTTTGATGAGGCGAATAGCTTCTTCATCAAGGCCAGAGCCATGCGTTTGATGGGCTTGATGTCGGTGAGGGAGCCATCTTTCTGCACGACGAACTCCATCATGACGCGGCCCTGCACCTTGCGCTGCCGAGCTAGGGCGGGGTACTTCTGGTTCTGCTGAATCCACTCGAAGAACGCATCGGTGCCCCCAACGGGCCGGGCTGGCTGGTCGGGCGTTACAATCTGTGTAGTGGAGCCTTCGGCGGCAGCGCCACCAGGTGCCGCAGCGGTACCGCCGGCATTAGCCGGAATCTGAAAGGTAATTGGCACGTTCACGCGCTGGCGTACTACACCACCCCGGTGCTGGGCCGGCGTCCAGCGCGGCCCCCCTTTAATCAGGCGAATGGCTTCCGCATCCAACTCGGGCGAGACGGGTTGGGCCACGGTTACGTTGGAAATAGAGCCCGTCTTCTCCACCACAAAATTTACCGTAACAGTACCTTGGGTGCCACTTTGCAGAGCCGCCGTGGGGTATTGCTGCTTATCGGCTAGGTACTCAGCGTAGGCCTCCACACCACCTAGTGGCACGGCAGGCTTCTCCACCGCGTCGTAGATTTCGGAGGCGGCGGGCTGCTTAGGGTACTTCAGCTTCTGCTGAGCAACTACGGTAGTGAGGCCAGCTGGCGCCAAGGCCAGCAGCAAGACAAAACGGCGGAGAGTGGGCGTCATGAGCGAGGAAGTGTGATGCTTACAACCGCAAGCAACCGACACAACAACCGCACCAGCAGGCCCTGGGGTTCGCAGGGTGCGCAAAAAGCGCCGCAATTCGGTAGATTTGGCTTTATGGCACCCGACACTTCTTCCACTGCCCATACCTCTGGCCGGGCCCCCGAGCCGGTAGGTCTCTACCCCCACGCCCGGCGCGTCGGCAACCTCCTGTTCCTCTCCGGGGTAGGGCCCCGCCAGCGCGGTCAGCAACAAGTGCCCGGCGTAGAGCTGGCCGCCGATGGAAGTATAGTGGCCTACGACTTCGAGCGCCAGTGCCACGCCGTATTTCAGAACGTGCGCTACATCCTGGAAGAAGCCGGGGCCCGCTGGGAAGACCTGGTAGATGTGACCGTATACCTCACCAACATGCGCGCCGACTTCCCGACCTATAATCGCCTCTACGCCGAGTATTTCCGCAGCAACCAGCCCTGCCGCACTACCGTGGAAGTCAACTGCCTGCCCACGCCCATTGCCATCGAGCTAAAGTGCATTGCGGTAGTCAGCTGAGCCCAAGACGTATGAAAACATCTATTGCCCAGCAGGCTGGCTGGGCCAAGTACTGCTGGGCCTTGTTGGTATGGCTGATTAGCGGCCTCTCAGTACGGGCGCAGAATTCATGGGGCGCAGAGCATGTAGCCAAGCTCCAAGGCATGATGGGCGTGTACGAAGGCGACCTCAATGGGAAGTACCCCATCCGGCTAGTGCTGCGCCCTGGCAATACGGATAGCTCGGTAGTGGGCACCTATTATTACCTCTCGAAAGGCAAGCCGCTGGAATTACGAGGCCACATTCAGCCAAGCCTATCTACCCCAAGCATAGAGTTGCGGGAGTTGGCCCCGGCGGATACCGTACCCACTGGTTGGTTTAGCATAAGCTTGAGCTACTACCCGGAAGTGCTAGGTCACTGGTATAACAAATCAGGCACTACACTGCTACCCCTGCGAATGAAACGAATAAACGGAGCTGCTCAACCGTTGGTAGCCTCGGCTCAGGTTAAGTCTAAAACCTATCTGAAGTACTACACGGTGCCTGTGGTTACCGTGCCCAATGCTGCCTTAATGGCAATGCTAGACCAATATTTTTCTTTTGAAAGCCTAATGAGCCAGAGCCTGAGTAGCTTTCTCGAAGAGGTGCGGCAAAAGCAAAAAGACGGAGACCATACGGGCTTAGAAAGTATAGCGTATACCGAAAACTATAACGCCAATGGGCTATTAAGCATTACCGTTCGGCGAGATGTAATAGGGGCCAATGCTTGGCATAACTATGAGTCCCGAACCATTGATTTAAACACCGGCTTCCCCATAATACTCACTGATGAAATTCAGCCCCAGAAGCTTCAATCCTTCCTGGCGCTAGGGGAACGAAAGCTGCACCAAGAGGTACTGAAATACCTTTCTGTCCCGCAAAATGCGTTAAACCCAGTCGATAAGCAAGGTCTACTTGAGCAGCACTTTATGCTGAGTAGCACCGATGAATACGCTGTATTTGGCAATGAAATCCAGTGTCATCATTCCGTGAACTATGATGCCTTGTCAAATATGATATCCAAGTTATTTACGGATGAATTTATGGTGCATTTCACCACTGCTGAGTTAAAGTCATTTCTGAAACCGGAGAGCCCTTTACAACGCTTGCCTTAGCTATCCTTTCCGTGCGAATACTTTATGCAGCGGCCGTATTGCTGGCCCTGTGGAGCTGCGAATCGAAAACAACTACACCAGCCGTTACGGCAGCAACTCCTGCCACCGACTCTACCCGTACGGTGCCAGTGCTAGGCAGCTACAAAGGCTCCATTGCTGGTAGATACCCGTTCCGATTGGCCATTACCAGTCAGCTCAACAAGACAGAAGTAGTCGGTATATATTATTACCTCAAGCAGCAGAAACCCATTAGACTATGGGGAATACTGGCGCCTGATGGGGAGATATGGCTACGGGAAATAGACCCAGAACGCCCCGATACCGTGGCCACAGGCTGGGGCCCTGGGGGAAAAGCACGCCATCCCTTCGCGTATTTTCGGCTGCGCCCCGCCTCCCAGGGTAACCTAATCGTTACTTGGCAAGGCGCCAAATCAGACAAGCAGCTTCCGGCGCAGCTCACTCCCTACCACATCAGCGGGCCAGTGCAGAAAGCACACGTGAGTGAGCGGACCTACTTCGAGGAGTTTACGGCCCCGGAGTTCACCGTTTCTGACATGGGCGTCACGGAAAAGCTCTATTGGCTTTTTGACATAGAGAATCTATCGGAGCAAACCTTACAGGAATTACAGGAAGAGCACCGAAACCACGAAAACGGCGCATTCCAAGGCTACGGCGGCATAACCTCAGACGTGACCTATAACGACCGGGGCTTGCTGAGCGTGTCACTACGAGACGAATACACGTTCGCCAACGTAAACAGCCGATTTTGGACGATACTAGTGGACCTACGTACTGGCGAGACGCTTAACGAGAATGAACTTGACCCCGCAAAGGAAAAAGCTTTTCTGGCGGCCTGTGAAGCTCAACTACAGCAACAGCTGGCCGCTTACTTGGCCAGCGAAGCAGGCGGACTAGACTCGATAGATGCGGCTGGCCTACGTAGTCAACACATCGGGCCCGAAAAGTGGCCTGGTGATATGCGGATCGAGAAAAACGGCGTTTCCTTCAACTACTCCGTAGAGTACGACATGATGTCGAACTTCATGCGGAAGACCTATAACGAGCAGTTTCGCCTGTCCTTCACCTTTGCCGAAATGGCCCGCTATCTGAAGCCCAACAGCCCATTGCGCCGCTTGCAGTAGTAGCGCAAGTAAATAAGCATGGACGTGCCCACTACCCGAGCACGTGTAAAGCCGATAGGCCTAGCGCCACCCTTTGTACCTTCGTGGCTTCACTGAATTTGCTGCCGTGCCCGTTTCTTCTGCTACTCGTACCCTGTCCGTTTCGCCTGCTGAGCTTTTCCAGGAAAACCTAGCCCACTACACCGAGCGCGAAGCCTACTTTGCGGGGCGGCACCGCCTGGTGGCCCTGGTGCGGCTGCTGGTATTTGTGGGGGCTGGCGCGGGCGCCTGGGTTCTGTTTTCGGCCGGGCGAACTACGGTGGCATTCGGCGTGCTTTTCGTAGCCTACCTCGTGTTCTTAGGGCTTGTGCGCTGGCATACGGCCGTGGGCTACCAACGGGAGCACTTCCGCCTGCTGGCCCAACTCAACCGCGACGAGCAAACGCGCCTAGCAGGCCAGCTTGCGGGCTTTGACCCAGGACTCCGCTACCTCGACGTGCAGCATCCCTACGCCGCCGACCTTGATGTATTTGGCCCGCATTCCCTGTTTCAGCTTCTCAACCGTAGTACTTCCCGCTTGGGGCAAGACTGGCTGGCAGCTTGGCTTCTAACCCCCAGCTTGCCCACAGCGGTGCAAGAGCGGCAGCAAGCCACCGCCGAGCTAGCGCCCGACGTGGCCTGGCAGCAAGAGTGGCAGGCCCGCGCCCGGCACTACCCCCGGCAAGAGTCGGACCCACGGCAGTTTGCGACCTGGCTGCGGCACCCCAACTTTTTTGCGGGCAAAGGCTGGCTACTGCCCGTAATGATGGTTTTGCCGGTAGTGGCTGTGGGGGGCGTAGTGTGGCTGCTGAGCGGCCATGGCGTGTGGGTGTTGCTAGGCGCACTGGTGCTTACTGGCAGCTTAAATGCCCGCTTTGGCGCCGTGCGAGCCGACTACTACACCCAGGCCACCGCCATGCGCGACGCCCTCCGGGCAGCGCACGACCAACTAGCCTTATTTGAGGCGCGGGAGTGGCAGGCACCTGTGTTGCGCCGGTTGCACCGCACGCTGCAGGTAGCCGAAGGCACTTCGGCGGCAGCCTTACTCAACCAATTGGCACGCATTGCGGGGTGGTTTTCCTTGCGCCAAAACCCCGCCGTAGCGGGTGCTGTGAACGGGCTTTTCCTCTGGGACCTGTGGGGAGTGTGGCAACTTGATAATTGGAAAAGCCAGCTAGCTGGCGGACTAGAGCCCTTGATGGAGGCCGCCGCCGAGCTAGATGCATTGGTAAGCTTGGCGGCTTTCCGGTTTGCCAACCCAACCTATTCCGAGCCTACTCTGAGTGCAGAAACCTTGGAAGTGGTAGCGGAAGGTTTGGGCCATCCGCTGATTTTCGATCATCAGCGCATTACCAACGATTTCAGTACCCGCGGTGCCGGCCAAACCGTAGTAGTGACGGGGTCCAACATGGCCGGAAAAAGCACGTTTCTGCGCACGGTGGGCCTGAACTTGGTACTGGCCCAGGCAGGGGCAGTAGTGGCGGCCCGTCGTTTTCATAGCAGTCCGGCGCAGGTATACACGGCCATGCGTACCAATGACAACCTGGCCGAAAACACGTCTTCTTTCTACGCCGAGCTCAAGCGCCTCCGCTTACTACTGGACTTGGCCGAGGCACCAGCCGCGGCGGAGCTACCTATTTTCTACCTGCTCGATGAAATTCTGAAGGGTACCAATTCTCAGGACCGCCACCGCGGGGCGCGGGCGTTGGTACACCAGCTTCGTCAGCGGCCGGCAAGTGGCCTCATCAGCACCCACGACTTAGAACTGGCGGCCCTGGAGGAAGAACTGCCCGGCACCGTGCGCAACTTCAGCTTCAATAGTTTTCTGGAGCCCGACGGCACCTTGCGCTTCGACTACCACCTCACGCCCGGGGTGTGCCGGGCCTTCAACGCCAGCCAGCTCATGCGCCTAATGGGCATTGTGCTGGAATAGGTGAAAAGAAACTTTGGTAAAGGAAACACGAGAGTAGCCGTGGGCCGTAAGCGTAGGTAGTGCAAGCCAAGAGCCTGTTAAGTAAATTCAAGCTCAGGGCGCTAGTTTGCTGTTCCCTGAAGTTCTCACATTACCCCGCTTACCCGTGTACATCCGCGAAAATCTGCGCTGGCGCATCATCTGGAAATTAGGCTGGAAGCCTATCGTCCTGTTTACCCTGTACAGCGGACTGGTATGCCTGATCTACGGGCCCCTCCACTTTCGTTCGGTGGCTATTCCGTGGCAGCCGGTAGCTACGCTGGGTACGGCAGTTGCCTTTTACATTGGCTTCAAAAACAACGGCTCGTACGACCGTTTCTGGGAGGGGCGGCAGCTCTGGGGAGGTATTGTGAACAGCAGCCGCACCAGTGCCGTCCAAATTCTGGAGTTCATCACCTCTGTAGTAGATGCCCCTGGCGTGGAAGCCCCACGCGCCTCGGCCTCCGAGCTAACCGAGCGTCACCGCCGACTGGTGTACCGGCAAATAGCATGGTGCAATGCCCTGCGCATTCATTTGCGCCGCCAGCCGGGGCAGTGGGATGCCGCCGTAGCGCCATTTTTGGACGAGGAAGAATCGGAGAAGTTGCGCAACACGGCCAACCCACCCGCCCAGCTCATTCGGCAACAGGCTGCCGCCCTGCGCATATTGCGCGAGGAGCGCGGCCTACTCAACGACTTCCAGCACGTGACGATGATGAACACGCTGGAAACGCTTTATAACTTGCAAGGCGGCTGCGAGCGGATCAAGAACACGCCTTTCCCGCGCCAGTATGCCTTCTACAGTATGTTGTTCGTGTACTTATTCACGGCCTTAATGCCCCTGGGTCTGGTCACGGAGTTTGCTAAGCTGGGGCCCTTGCACATGTGGCTCACCGTGCCCTTCTCGGTGCTGGTGTCGTGGGTGTTTGCTACCATTGAAACAGTAGGCCATAACAGTGAAAATCCCTTCGAGAACAACATGAACGACGTGCCAATGACGTCGATTTGCCGGTCCATTGAAATTGACCTGCGCCAGATGCTGGGCGAAACGGAGGTGCCGCCGAAGTTGGAACCCGTAGACGATATTTTGTACTAGGTCTTGCAACGTATGTAGCCCGGCCGGCTCTCTACTAGGTACCTTATTTTGGCCTACTATGAAAAAGAGCTTGTGTTTCGTGTTAGGAGGGCTTACGGCGCTGGCTACCGCCTGCGACCACTCACTTTTTGGGGACGACTATCCCGTACTAGTGCAGTACGCACAGACTGGCTGCGCTGATCCGTGGGCCGATAAAGGGCAGAACACACCTGCTGGCTTTCGTAATGCTGCAGAGCAATATTTGGAAACTAGAGGCATAATTCTGGATAACGTGCAAATCAATACAGGTACTGCTGATGTGTGCTTTGCCTGCTTCTGCAAAACCGGTCAGGTCCTGATTGCCAGCGCAAAAGAAGAAGATGTGCCAGCCTTAGTAGACCTCGGCTTTCAGAGAAAATAAAGGCAGAAAACCAAGCTGGGCGTTAACAAGCTCTCGGGCGGGGGCGTAGAGGAAAAGCAACTTCACCTTTCCCTATTGCTTCTACTATGGCTATCACCCCTAAGCCCGCCCATTCATCTGGTGTTACCGAGTCATCGTGGTTTGCTACGGCTGCGCCGCTGCCTACTTATCCGCGTCTTTCTAGCTCACTTACTACCGATGTAGTGATTGTGGGCGGTGGCATTGCGGGCCTCACCACGGCCTACTTGCTGGGCCGGGCGAGCAAGCAGGTAGTAGTACTTGAAGATGGGGAGCTAGCCAGCGGGGAAAGCGGCCGCACTACGGCCCACCTGTCTTTTGCTCTCGACGACCGATATACAACCCTGGAAGAACTATTTGGCAAGGAGGGAGCCCAGCTGGCGGCTGAAAGCCACCGCACCGCGGTAGATGTAATAGAAGAAATTGTGCAGCGGGAGAACATCGATTGTGATTTCACCCGTCTCGACGGCTACTTGTTTCTTCCGCAAACCGGGACCCCCAAGGAGCTAGACGAAGAGCTGGCAGCCGCTACCCGCGCCGGGCTGCAAGGCCTGCGCCGCCAAGCTACCGCCGGCACCCAAGGCTTCGAGCCGGGCGAGTGCCTGGTGTTTCCCAACCAGGGCCAGTTTCATATTCTGAAGTACCTACGCGGCCTGGCCGAAGCCATTACGCGGCAGGGTGGGCGCATCTTTACCAACACCCACGTAGAAGCGGTGCAGGGTGGCAAGGATGCGCGTGCCGTAGTGCGCGAAGGCCTTGAGGTGCAGGCTCAGGCAGTAGTAGTGGCTACCAATACACCCTTCAACG
>NZ_JZIR02000068.1:0-29855 GCF_000961955.2 Hymenobacter sp. AT01-02 | reverse complement strand
GGCTTTTTAAATAAGCCTTTGACTAAGCAAATGGTAGGCGAGATTCTGCAAAAGCACTTCAAGCAGGAACTGCCCACTTAGAACATGCGCGAGGCAGAGGCACCCTGCCTGTACTACCTCGCGCAAGGAGGTGCTTTCTATGGTTGTTCAGCCTGCCCCCAGGAGTTCTTGCAATAGGGGCAGCACCCGTAGTCCGCGCCCTAGGTCAATAGCGGTTTCCTGGGCCGCTGGTGCTGCCGCTCCTCCAGTAGCCAAAGCCAGCACCTGCTGGCGCTCGGGCCGGCTAAAGTCGGCGAAGGAGCGACGTAGCAGGGGTACAGTCTCTTGAAAAACAGCCTCTTCCAGGCCGGAAAGCCACTCGTCTAGTAAATCAAACAGCACCCGGTTGTGAATCAGGAGCAGGCCGCTCCCGCGCAAGAACCCTTCAATCCAGGCGGTGGCGTAGTCGGTGGGCTGGGCCGGGGCCAGGGCCAAGCCCAGGAGTGTGGCGGTAGCATCCGGGGCAAGCTGCTGGGTGTCGAAGAGCAGGCGGGTAGCTACGCCGGCTAGTAGGCCGCTGCTGGCGGGTTGTCGTGCAATGCTGTGCAGAGCTGCGTACCACTCGGCGTGCTGGGCCTCGTCGGGTAGCAACCGAATGGCCTGGTGGGCCGCCTCCATGCGTTCCAGTAGCTGACTGGCCGCGCTGCGGTCCAGGCCGGTGCAGGCCAGGGGGAGAGAAATGGACAGGCGTGGCACTAGGTGGTGGACTACTTGGGCCACCTGGGCAGTTTCGGTGCGGCGCACGTTGCCGTAGCGCAACACGTTCACCAACGGGGGGAGGGCCGTGAGCAGGTGGGCTACGTCGCGGGTGCCGGCGCTTAGGGTTTCGAGGCGGGTTACCAGCGCAGGCAGGGCCGGAGCGAGGTCGGCACGCAGGGCCTCTTCCAGCAACTGGCTAACTTGGCCCAAGTCGGTAGCTTCCTGGGCGCGGTGGCGGGCGGCCCCGCTGGCGGCGGTCAGAACGGTATTGCCCCACCGGCCGGCTTCCAGCACGCCCAGCACCATTTCGGGTCGCCATTGTAGCTCCCACACTTCATGGAAAGTGCCGCTTTTGCCTTGCACGCGCTGCGGCTGACCCCAGCGGATACTCAGCAGTTGGAGGCGGTGGAGCAAGTGGCTCCGGCCGAGGTCGAGGTCCTTGCGTAAGTCCAGGGCCAGCGTTTTAGGGGCGGCTTCGGGCTTGAGGCGCAAGCTCTTTTGCTGGAGTGCTAGGTCCTGCTGAAGGGGTGAGGCGGGCAACTCCTCGGGCACTTCGCCCAGCTTTTCGCCAATTACTAGCTGCTGATGCACCAGCTCCAGGGCCTCGGCGTAGCCGCCCCCAAAGATGCTCACTGCCGCTTCTTCCAGCTCTTCAATGCCGGGTAGGGCTAGTCCGCGCACGGCGGCCAACGCCTCGGCCAGCCGCACGCCCTCAATGGCATGAGCCGAAGAGGCATCAATTTGCTGGGCCCGGAGCAGGTGGGCCGCCCGTACCATCCAGTGGGTCACCACCCGCTCGTGGGGCTCCTGAAACAGCAACTCGTACCAGGCCGGCGACAACACCCCCGCCCCGTAGCCCGATTGCCGGGCCAGGCGCTCGTAGGTCCAGGGCACCCAGGTGGCTTCAGTGGGCGCTTTCTTGAGGCCTTTAAGGCGAGCCTTATCGTCTTTGGCGTAGGTAGGCAGTTCTTCGGCCCGTAGCACCGGCGCGTGCCAGGCCCCGCACACCACGGCTACCCGCTGATACCCCTGCTTGAGGGTAGCGCGCAGGGTTTCGCGCATGTAGGCTTCCCGCAGCAAGGTTTCCTCCGATTCGGGCTGGGCCAGTTCCTCGCGCAGGGCCGTCATCATCTGCAGTACTACCTCAAAGGCATCGGCGTGGCCGGCCGAGTGCTCAATGCGGGCTTCCCACCACCGCTCCCCGTCGGTGTAGCCATCGAGGCGGGCCAGGTGGGCAATGGGGTCGAGGTGCAGCGGGGCTTCTTCGAGAGCCGGCGCTTCAGTGGTTTCTGAATTTGTAGCAGGTATTTCCGCTTCCTCTGGCGCGGTATCTGAGGTGGGAGCGAGGGTTGTTTCGGCGGCTACTTCAGCAGGAGGCAGCGGCTCGTGCTCCACAGCATCCGGGAGGGCAAAACGCAGCGTCATCGGCAGGTCGAAGCAGCGCAGGTGGGCGCCGTGCTGCTGGCACCACTGCACAGCCTGCCACTCTGGGGAGAAGTGGGCAAAGGTAGAAACGAAGCTTGGGCGTGCTGCTTGGGGTTGTAGATGAGCAGGGCCACCGGCGGCTTCAGCTCTGGGTTAGCCGCCAGGGCTAGGGCCTTCTCGCCGTCGGCGGGGCATTCAAGCAGCACGATGTCGGGCTGGTAGTCGTTCAGCGCTTTTAGGAGGCTGGCGGTGCTGCCGGGCCCGTGGTGGCGGATGCCGTAGAGGTGGAGGTCGGTGGGCATACAGCAATCTTATAAGTAGTAGCTGTCATTCATTTCCTCATTAGGTTTCAAGTCTCTTCTCATAATCCGGACAGACGTATTATCAAGCTTTTCTTCTATTAATTTCCTCTTATTATTTATTGTTTTGCACTCTAGTTCAGATAAATAAAACTCTTTGCTTTCGAGATAATTTATTGCTTTGTAGAATTCGCTTGTTTTTAAATTGTCTATAGTAGATAGTCGTTCAAGTTCTTGAATTGAATCAAGTATGTTGCTGTGATTGATTTGTGGCTTTAAATCTGGTATAATGTTAATCATACCATCTTCTGAAATTATAACTATAGCAAGAGAAGTTAAGTTCTTTGCGTGTTCATAATACCGAATGGCAGAATTATACCTAGCCCCTCTTGAGGAATCTCCTTTTTCAGTAGCTAAACCATCTAATATAACTCCTATTGAATAACAAATTGCATCTCTATTTAATAACACTGCTCCGTCAATTGCTGTGATCTTTTGAACAAAGTTTGAATCTAGCTTTATAGGTTCGAGTAAGAAGCTTTGTTTAGAGAGTCTGTTGGCCTCTTCCTGTGCATTGTCAGCTATGACTATCATAGTGCCATGCTGTTGTTGAGTTGCTTCTGTTGCAATGTTCCAAAGATCGTCAAGCTGGCTCTTTTTTATTTCTTTAAATATTCTTGTTAGATTTGAATAGAATTTTTCTCTATCTATTTTTTCTTCGGGAAGGTGAGGTTGCTTATATTCTACGACCATCATAGAATTGTCATCGTGAAGAACCTCCCATTTAAAATGGCTCATAAAATTTATTACGAATAGTGATTCGCTTTTTGGATTGTATTTGCCCATTATTTTGCCAAGGCCATAGATGTTGTATGAGTCTGATATGATACTTGAATTATTGCCAGATAACTCCATGAACTTTCTTACTTTTCTATAATCATCAATTGTAATTGGTTCTCGAAGCTGTAAAGTGTATTTAATGTTTTGATGGTCTTTAGTAGTAATAATTATTTTTCCTAGCCCTTCTGCACCTTCGTATCTCATTGATGCAATAGCGTTACAAGCGTCGTATAACCCATGAAGTCCATCAAAATTTTTGCCTGCTTGTGCAACAGTGAACATGAATTTTCTACCTGCATCACGCATAAGTTCTTCGCTTTTTCTACTAATTGCACCTGCTCCTTTGTTTGGATCTTTTAGTGAATTAGTGCATTCTTCAAGGTATATATCAATGACGCTTTCAATAAAAGATCTGTCAATATTGAATCTTTCGTCGTGCTTGTTATTTGTTAAAGAGTAATGTTTGTATAAAGCCTTTTTATTTACTTCTAACATTGAGAAGACTAAATAGCCATTTACGAATGTAGGTTGCGATATAAATGTTTCATTATCTCCATATAAATTTTCTCGTTTTATTATCTTGTTAGTTGCTTCTATGTAGGCTCTGTTGCTTATACGGATATTGTGATTTCTTTCTGCTATAGGATGAGAGTGCATTAGCCTTCTCTCCTCATCTACTTGTTCAAGTTGTACAGCAAGCTGTTTGACTCCTGAAAATACTTCAACTGGGTAACCAAAATCATCGGGTTCTATACATATTGGGTGGCTTTCTTCTTTATCCTCAACGAGGATGCCTAGAACAGCAACTCTAGGAAGTAATTTATTATCGATTTGTTGAAATAAATCTTTTGCTGTATGCTGAATCGATATCTGAAAATGTCGTTGGTATCCCCACATGAAAAGTTCAATGCTATTATTCATATTGTTAATGGTTGTTAAAGTACTTATGAAAGTGGGTTGGTTTAGGAGGGTTTCTACTCCACTACCTCCCGGCACGCCCGGTACAAATCCTTCCAGCCATCCCGCTCTTTCACCACGGTTTCGAGGTATTCCAGCCATACCACGCGGTCCTGCACGGGGTCTTTGATCACGGCGCCGGTGAGGCCGGCGGCGAGGTCGGCGGCTTGCAGGGTGCCGTCGCCGAAGTAGGCGGCCAGGGCCAGGCCACTGTTGAGCACGGAAATGGCCTCGCCGGTGCTGAGGGTGCCGCTGGGGCTCTTGAGCTTGGTTTTGCCGTTCTCCGTCACGCCCGAGCGCAGCTCCCGGAAGATGGTTACGAGGCGGCTGATTTGCTCCAGGGCCGCCGTGGTTTCGGGCAGCTGCAGGGCGCGGCCGGTTTTTTCGACCCGCGAGTGCACAATCTGGACTTCCTCCGCTACGGACGTGGGCAGGGGTAGCACCACCGTGTTGAAGCGACGGCGCAGGGCGCTGCTTAGCTCGTTCACACCCTTATCCCGGTCGTTGGCGGTGGCAATGACGTTGAAGCCGCGGGTGGCTTGCACTTCGGTAGCTAGTTCGGGTATGGGCAGCACTTTTTCGGAGAGGACGGTAATGAGTGTGTCCTGCACATCGGAGGGGATGCGGGTGAGCTCTTCCACCCGCACTAGGGCGCCTTCCTGCATGCCTTTGAGCAAGGGGGAAGGCACCAGCGCCGCCGCGGAAGGCCCCTCGGCAATGAGGCGGGCGTAGTTCCAGGAGTAGCGAATGGCGTCTTCACTGGTGCCGGCCGTGCCTTGGATGAGCAGGTTGGAATGCCCGCTGATGGCGGCCGTCAGGTGCTCCGAAACCCAGCTTTTGGCGGTGCCCGGCACGCCCAGCAGCAGTAGGGCGCGGTCGGTAGCCAGGGTAGCCACGGCAATTTCCATCAGGCGCCGCTGCCCAATGTACTTAGGTTCAATCTCAAAGCCATTGTCTAAGGTGCCGCCAAGCAGGTAAGTGACCACAGCCCAGGGGGAGAGTTGCCAATTTGGGGGTTTAGGCCGGTCATCAACGGCGGCCAGAGCGGCTAACTCCTCGGCGTATTGTACCTCTACGTGGGGGCGTAGAACTTCAGTGGGCTTATTAATCGACATAGTGGAGCTAAGCTAGACGTTTGAGATGAGGGATGGGGTAGGCGCAGATAGGGCCAGACATTGTATGTTGCTGCGCCAAGCAAAAAGCTGGCAGCAACTGATGTTGCCAATAATGAGTGAGTAGCAGACTTCCGCGACGCTTCTTTGCACTGAGCTGGGGTGCCAGGGGACAGCGTATTTGTAGAGCACCCGGGATTAGTGGGCAAAAGGACATCATGGCTGAGTGGAGCCGGTTCCTCTTTCCGCTGGCTAGGCCAATACATCGAGCAAGGGAGTGGTAGATGACCGAACTATACTTGACTTGCACGTAACGAGCTAGCCGAGCGAGTGCCACTTTTAGCCTCCGCTGCCCATAGGTTCTACGCCGGGGCCTCATGGAGGGCATCAGTGAGTTGCTGGCGGAAGTGAAGGGTGTTAAGCAGGCGGGCCAGGCTGTTGTGGAGGTAGGGCACATCTTGGAGCAGAGGCTGTAATGGCTGGGCGCAAAGCTCGTAGTGAGTGGCGGGCACCACGCGGGCCATGTGTTCCAATAGCTGACTAGCGGCGTAATGGATGCGGTGCAAGCGTTCCGGCTGGTTCAGGGCCTGGCGAAGCGCCTCTACCACGCGGCGGGAGAGGGGCTCCGACCACGGACCGGGTATGAGTTGCAGTAGCGGCAACCAGCGTACTTCGGGTCCAAACTCCGGAGCTGAATCGAGCAGAGGCAGGACGAGCTTAGTTAGTTGATCGGTAGAAAGCTGCTGCGCCAACCCGGCCAGCGGAAGGCTAAAAGGATGCTTGCGCGGTAGCTCCGCCCACCACGTCAACAAGGCCAGAGCCCACGTGGAAGCGTGGTGTAGAATGGTTGCCTCAGCCCACCCATTGAATAGCAGGGCACCCCACTCGGTAGCGGCGGCCGCATTCAGGATGGCAGCCGGGGGGAGTTGCCAGTAGTTGGCCCAGCGCTGAGGTGGCAGTAGCGCCAAGAGTTGCCCAAGTAGGGTGGCTCTGTCGCCCTGAAATCGGCTGTCGTGCTGCTCAACACCATCAGCAAGCCAGGACTTATCCCAGGCATCCGGCGGTAGCTCTACCACTAGTTTGGTGGCGGTAAGGGTCTTGCGCAGGCGTAGCAGGGGCTCGGCGCGTTGCCATACTCGCCCTACCAAGGCACTATCTGGCAGGCAGGCCACCAACGGCTGCACGGTTTGGCGGACTTCCTTGCTTTTGGAGACAAGGTACCGTTCCAGCAAAGGCGCATCGGCGGCGGAGAGGCCCTCCTGAAGCGACGCAAGCAGAGAAGCCTGGTTTTTGGCTGGCTCCTGCGGCAAGACGGCGGCTAGCTGCTCGCGGGCTTGCTCGGCGTTGGTACGGCGCAGTGCTTCTAGGTAGCGCACGCGCTGGCGCAGAGTACCCGTTTCCCAAGTGGCCGCGTGGGGTGCGGGGCCGGTGGTGGCTAGTACGGCTTGCCAATTGGGGTGCTGGGCTGCTAACCAGGCCCCGCGCTGCCCCAGCACGGCAGCAGCTAGCGGGTGGAGGGCCGGGCGGGAATGAACGTAGTCTAACAAACGCACCAGAAGCTGGCTGGGTACCCGGCGGCTGTGGTTGGCCAGGGTTGTCAGGAAGTCGGGCAGTAGGTCGGGGTATTGGCCTTCCAGCAGTAAGTGCAGTAGCCGCCCCCCACTTGGGCCAAGCGGCACCTGTGTTTCGGCGGGCAGTTGTTCAAGGGTAGCGCTAGGTGCCGGGGCAGGCTGGTACCCGGCCTTACGGATTAGCGACAACCCGCCCGCCGTCAGTAAAAGCTGTTTTTCACGGGCAGCGGCATCGGTTTCGGGAGCAGTGGGTAAGCCCGGTACGGCCGGAACGGCATCGGGGCTTTGCTGGGTGCCCAGCAGGGCTACGCGCAGCAGCCGTTGCCAGTCGGCGGTCGGGTGCCAGGAGCTTTCTACTTGGTCGGGTGCGTGTTCGGGTAACATTAGGAAGCAAAATAGATTTCCGAGGGAGCCCCCCAGCAGGCGAGTGGGCGCAGCGCCTGCCCCGTCCACTCCCCAAACACGGTGACGGTACTCCGCCGCTGCTAGCCCGCAGCTCCCAGCCTAACGTGTCACTGCACAAGAGCTGGAGGTCCGTACCAAGCAATGCCGACGGTGGTGAGGTCGGGTGCTCGTTGGGGTCGGGTACGGCGGGTAGGGCCGCAAACCGCAGTACCAGTGGCCGGTAGTCGTGAGGGTAGGAATGCCACCCGTGAGTAGAACGGGCCACTCGCGCAGCCAGGGCAGCTGAGCTAAGGCCGTAGCATAGTCCTCCAATAGAGCAGGAAGTGAGCTAGCACTTGGGGGGGCGGCGGTGCCCAACCCAACGAATGCCAGCGGGCCGGGTACGGCCCGTAGCGGTAGCAGGCCGGGGTAGAACGTTAGGGCGCCCGTGTAGCGACCATCCGCTACGAGAGAGGTAGCAAAGGCCTGTCCGCCAAAGGAAAACTCCACTACCAGCGCAAAGCGGCCAGTGTGGTGCCCATGCAGCCAGGAGCGACGCACGATCAGGCGCTCTTCCTCCGTTGTCGTTTGGGTTAGCACCCGCCACTCGTCGGTTATGGCGGGCTGGGTGCTCAGTACTTCTTCCTTTTTTACGGTTACGCCTACCTGCTGCAATACTTCCTGCCGAGCCTCAGCCGAAAGCGCGGGGAGGCGCTGAAATGCTCGTGCCAAAACATATAACTCGCCCAAGCGCGCAAGTAGGCGCTCCGGCCAATTGGTGCTTTGGTGGCGCAGGTCCGGCAGTTCCCGTATCACGGTAGCCAATCCTGGTAGTTGGTTGTCAACCAAACGTGCGGCCTGATTTTCCCAGAAGCTCAGCGGCCGACTTTCCGTAGCGGCCAGTCCCGCGCGCACCAAATCCACAAGCCAGGTTTCTAGCTCTTCAATGCCTTGCTGCATGCGACCTAGGCGCTGGGCTTCCCGCTTTTGCCGGGCTAGTTCATTGTCGGCAACGGCGGTAGTAGCCGTGGCAGGAGCATCGGTGGGGGCAAGCAAGGTTCCTCCGGGAGCCTGACTGGCCTTTTTGTTCTGGGTTTGCTGGCGTTTGTCCAGCCATTCTTGCAGCCAAGGTGGTGGGGTGGGGTTGCTCAGAAGCTGGGGCTGCCGGGCCAGGAGCAGGAGCAGGCCCGCACCGTGCTTGCAGGGAAAAACCCGGCTGGGGCAGGAGCATTTGAAAGCGGGCTCGGTGAGGTCGAGGCCGGTTTGGTAAGGCTTGCTGCCGCTGCCCTTGCACTCGCCCCAAGCGGCCGTATCGGTGCGGCCCAGGTTGCTCCACTTGGCGGGGGCAGCTAACTCCTGGCCCCGCTTGAGGGTGCCGGGGTCAGTAATGAGGGAGCGGGCCTGTTCTTCGGTCCAGGAGGTCAATAGTACACAACGTTACGCCCACCATAATGGCGAGCCAGATACCGGAGCAAAGTAGTAAGTCAGAGCGGAAATTCCGCGCCGCAGGTGCCACATTGGTGGAGGGTAGTGCCCGCATAGAGGAGACGTTTCCACCACGTCGGCCGCGCTACTGCTGTGGGGTTGGGGGTAGCGCAGCGGGGGCAGCGCGGAACCGCCAGCGTAGCCCGCTGCTCCGCATAAGCATCCAGGACGGGTTGCGCAGCGGGAATGTTGGCCTCTTCAATTAGCAGCTGGTAGTACATGCCGTCGCCGAAGGGAAATGTGGGCGGCCCACAGGTTTTTACCAGGGCATCTATTTCAGCTTCGTGCAGTCGGGAATACAGCGCTACCGCTTCGGCATACGTCAGGTACTGAGCCGCAGGAATGAGCATACTGGGTGACGGCCGTCACAATTTGGTAGGAAAAAGCCATAGTCATTCATTTTCTACTTAGGCTGCCGGCCCTCTATGGCACCATAAGCATCAGTTGAACGACGCTGGTTGGCCGAAACAGTTGAGCCTACACGACGTCACAACTAGGGCCTAAGTTTCCTTTCCTGGTACTGCCGAATTGAGTCTATTTATAGGGAGTACCATCAGCTACCAACCCCGTCAGCGTGCTTAGCTGAGTGACTAATGCGCTTATCGGGTGGGCTCTTTGCTGCAACAAGGGGCCCTGTAGCTGGGTGTGCTTGCGGAGGCCGAGCTAGGCGTACCGCCCTACTTCCGGCGCCGGACGGGAGTAGCTAGGCGGCTGCGCAGCTTCAGCACGTAAAACAGCAAGCCCGCGCACAATATGGCCAAACCGGCTACCAGCATTTCGCGGCTGGTGCGGGCCTGGGTGGCTTCGTCGGCAGTTGCTTGCAGATCCAGGAGCTTCTTTTCGCGCTGCTTGTCGCGGAGCTGCAGGTTCTGGATTTGGTTTTCCAGATCGTAGAAACGCTGGCGGGTGCTGCTCTGGTCGGCTTGGGCTACCGTGACTTGCTGCTTGGCTTGCTGATTTTCGGCTACTACGGCAGCGGTGCGGCGCAGAGTAGCGGCCTGCACAGCCCGCACAATTTCGGTGTCTTTGCGAATGATGCCCTTTAAGGCATCTACCACTTCCTGTAAGTCTTTCTTGCTGGGCTTATCAGCCAGAAACGCATTGCGCTGGGCATTGGCGGCCTCATAGTTCTGCACCAGTTGCTGGCGCTCCTGAATCAGGCGCGGCAGCGGGTCGTCGGGTGGAGTAGTAGCCGGGGCTTGAGCCAGCAGTAAGGTGGGGAGGAATAGGAGGGCGGCAAGGAACGAGCGGTGCTTCATAGATGCAAAGAAACGACGAAGTTTGGCCCAGGGATATATCCCGGGCCGAACTTGGCGTGCCAAGCTGCTTGAAGTGGGCCGCTACATTCTGCTGGTGCGGCCCCATAGCATAACGGTGGCCGCCGTGTTGGCCGTGAGAAAGCGCACCTCGGCGGGGAGGTTGTTACGTAGCCAAATGCGCGGCTGGGGCATCTGAAAATCAACGAAGCCGATGGGTTGCTGCTCTAGCACTATCTCGTAGCCAATGGGCATGGGCACGGGTAAGGCAACCTCCTGATTGGTTTTGGGATGGCGTATGGTGTGGCGCACCACGGCGCGCACCTGCAGCAGTACCGAGTCGCCGCGGCCGACTACCCCCACCACGGGGGAAGGATCGGTGCGGTAGTCGGGCATATCGGAGGAGGCCAGCAGCACGTTCCACACCTTCACTGCGTCTACCTCCGGGCCAATGATAAACCCGCTAAATGTATTCTTCCAGTCCCTGGTAATGCGCAGCGGCCCACCCAACAGCGGAGTAATGCTAGACAGCTCGCGGCTGGTTACGCGGTCAACACAGTACACATCGGCCCGGCGTGGGCCGGCTTGCAGGCTGAATTGCAGCTTGCTGCTGGAATTGCGGAAGACTTCGGCCGCCGGAAACGTGAGCACATCCAACACCTCCGAGCCGGTGGCCCCTGGCCCTGCTACGCCAGCCGGGTAGTAGCGCGTTGACGTCCAGCCCCGCTGCACTTTGCCCAGCTGAAATTCCCCAAACGAAATTCGCTGCCCTGGTACCAAGGGCGTCATGCCTAGTACGGGCAGGGCGGTACCGCCTGCCGCAAATTGAGGCGGCGTAACTGGCTCCAAAAGCCCCACCGCGCAGGAAGACAGCAGCCCTAGCGCCGCTAGGAAAAGCACAGAAACGGGACGTAGCATAGCAATGATAGTAGCATGAAATGGTAGAATGACGAATAGCAGTGCCGGCCCAGGGAAATATGGTGTCGTTGCTACTCACCGGGTAGGATGCGGAACAGCGCAAACCATGCGTTTGCAGCTGACGGGGGCTGCCAGGAAGCTAGCGAAAAAAGTTGATAGCAGGAACCAGTACGGTAAATTACAATTTTTCAGTATCTCGCAGCTATGAAACGTTATCTATACCTACTTCAACTATCTGCCGGCCTTACCCTGCCGCTTGCGCCACTTCTAAAACGGCCAGTCGCTCCACTGGTACCGATGCCGCGCCTGCTATTACCGGTTCCAACAATGTGCCCCAGAGCTACTACGACAATGCCCGCCGCACCGTGGAGCCCTTCTTCGTGGTAGGAATCAGTACCGACGCTACCTACGGGGTAACCCAGAAGAACCCGGTGTGCGTGGGTGGCGCTACCTCCAACGGGGTCCGCAACCAGCAGCGCTACCTCAATGCCTTACGTGGCCCCAAGGGCGAGGAAATCAGCTACCATCGCCGCGGCAGTTGCTGCCCCTTCAAAACGCCCAAGGGCCTGCTTGAGGGAATGGGCATGCTGGATGCCTACGAAATTACCTGGGCTGGTAATGACAAGCCCATGCTGCTGTACATCAACTTATACGACGAAGGCCCGCTGCGGGCACCCGTTGGCCTTACAGTAATGCAGCCATAGGATAACCGGCTGCCAGACCCTAAAACGAAACGCCCCCCAGGCTGCGGGAGTGCAGCCTGGGGGGCGTTTAATCCGGTTGCTGGTATCTGGCCCCCAGGGCTAGCCCCCCAGAGCGGGCACGGGCTGGCGGATTTCTTTGGGCTTGTGGCGGTAGAACGCAGGATGAGAATGGGTAGCAACGTCAGCTCGGCCACTACCCCGAAGAGCAGGGTCAGGCCAATGAGCAAGCCCACATAGAACGTGCCGTCGAAGGAAGAGAAAATTAGGGTAGAGAACCCCCCCACCAAAATCAGGGAAGTAACAATAACTGCTTTCCCGGCCATCAGGTAGGTTTTGCGCACCGCCTTAAACAGGCTAGGCTCGTTGAGTAGCACCAGCTTGAGCTTACTGATAAAGTGAATAGTATCATCGACGGCAATGCCGAAGGCAATGGTGAAGATGATGCTGGTGCTCACCTTCATGCTCACGCCCGCGGCCCCCATCACGCCGGCCACAATCAGGATGGGCACCAGGTTAGGCACCAGCACTACCAGCGTCATGCGCACCGAGCGGAACAGGAGCAACACAATGAGCGTGACCATCACAATGTCGATACTCATCCCCGTAATCATATTCAGGGTGAGGTTTTCATTGTTTTTGTCGATGAGGTTGGCCGAGCCGGTGAGGCGAGTTTGCAGCACGGTACTATCAACCTGGGTGCGCAGGAAGCGGTGCAGGCCCGCGTTGAGCTGGCCTGCCCGGATGCTTCCTACATCGGGCATGCGGCCGGTAAGGCGACCTTCCGAGCCATCGGGCAGGGCCAGGGCCCGAAACTCTGCCTTCTTCCGGAACAGCTTCACCTTGCGCGTCAGGCGCGCCAGCTCCGCCTCCGAGTCGGGCAGGCGGTATTCTGCCAGCAGCCCCCCATTTAGGGCCTTGCGCAGCGACTTAATAATAGTGACGGGCGAGGCCACGAAGTTCAAACCATATTCCTTTTGCAAGTAGCCTTCTATTTGCTCCGTTTCGCGCAGCACTGCTAAGTCGTATATACTGCCGCCGGGGGCGGGCTTCAGGTTCAGCTCGAAGGGGCGTACGCCAGCAAACTGCCGTTCGAAGAACTTGAAATCTAGCTTTACTGGGTCGTTCTGCGAGAGGTCGTCAAGCAGCGCCGAGTTGATACGAATGCGCGAAGCCGAGGCCACCGACAGCACCAGTACTAAGGCGCTGATGGCTACTACCCAGTGGCGCCGGCCCAGTACCGTGCGAAATAGGCGCCCTAGCACGCCGTCCCAGCTGTGGCCCTCCGCGCGCGGCACCCGCAGCTGCGGCTTGCGCAGCAGTACCAGCATGGCCGGCAGCAGCGTAAACGACAGCACAAAGGTGAGCAGCACCGCAATGCCCGTGAACAGCCCGAAGTTATAAATCGGCCGAATGGTGCTGGTCATTAAAGTAAAGAAGCCGATGCTGGTTGTAAGGGCCGAAAGCCCCGAGCCAAAGCCGGATTCCTTAAGCGCAATCAGCAGAGAATCCTTCTTGCTGGCCCCGTAGCCCAACTCTGTGACGTAGCGCGTGATGATGTGAATGGTATCTGACATGCCCACCACGAACAGCATCACCGGCAGCAGGGCCGTCATCAAATCTATACTGACGCCAAAAGCCGACATCACGCCCAGGCCCCACAGGATGGAGCCTAGCACTACCACCAGCGGCAGCACGACTCCCCACCACGTTCGGAAGGTAAGCCATAGGAGCCCCGTTACTAGTACCACCGAGAGGCTCATAAACACCATCAATTCCATCTGTAGCCGATCCACGAACACTGACTGGGCCACCATTTTGCCGGCCATATGGTATTCGCTCTCGGGAAAATTTTGGCGTTGCAGCTCCCCACGCACGGCGGCCAGTAGGGAGTCGCCGGGGGGCTTGCTCAGGTTGGGCGAAGTCTGGAACAGGATCGTAATGGCCCGCGCATCCCGGGAAATCAGGTTGCCCACGAGGCCCGGCGTGCGGAATACCAGCGCCGAGTCCTGGGCGCGTCGAGCAGGCTCTTGCGGGTGCAGGTAGGGTACATTGAATACGCCCAGTCCTTCCACTACTGGGTTGGTCGCGTTGGTTGGCGACGTAACGTGCACCACGTGGCGGCGCCGCTGAATAAAGCGCGTGAGCGAATCAACCGCGTGAGAAACTGGGGCTCGAAGACCGTCTGGCCGGCCGGAGCTTCCAGGCCCAGCAGCACGTAGTCATTGTCGTTGCCGAAGCGGCCGGAATACTGCTGGTAGTAATCCAAGTCGGGGTCCCCGGCGGGATAGAAATCGTTGAAGTTGTAATTGAAACGTAACTGCGCCACAAAAAATATGGCTAACCCCGTCACAATACCAAGGGCGAGGAGGATAAGATGAGCGAGTTTTCGAAGAGGCATAGAGCGGAACGGACGCTGCTAACAGAAACGGGGCCTGCCGTGCAAGGCGGCCTGGGTAGGACCGACGCCAGCAGGGCGGAGGAGTTGGTAGTGGGAAAGGCAAGTTGGTGCTTCGCGCCGGAAATAGTAGCTTAGAACCAGCGGCTACCTAGCAGGCACGTACTGCCAAGCCAACCGTCATTTTCTCACTTTTGTTTCTTTCCTCCCTCACTTGTACTTATCGTATGAAAAACGCTTTGCTTGCCCTCGCCCTGTTCGCCTTCGTTGGTAGTGCCGCTGCTCACGGCGACAAAGACACCAAGAAGAGCAAAAAAGGAACGGCCAAAATGGAATGCTCTGAGGCACAGAAAACAGCCATGGGTAGCTCCTGCTGCATGAAGAAAGGCGCCAAAACGGCTGCCGTTACGCCAGCCCCAGCCAAGGAACCCGTAAAGTCACTGTAAGACGGCGCTACCTTGTGTGCTATCAAGAGGCCTCAACTTCTGAAAGTTGGGGCCTCTTGATAGTAAGAATATAAGTTCCCTAAATGACTTGTACGGCTTGGCTTCCCGCATCAGAGCCGCCGTCCAGCGGCATGAAGCCAAGCCGCTGGAAACTCCCGTAGCATAAAGCAGTCCATCACAAACAAGCCAGGCTCTACGCTAGTTAAAGCCCTGGCTTGTTTGTGATGGACTGACAGATGCAACTTTTCAAGCGGGACAAGTATCGATGGCTATATACTAAGGTGCTTTCTTTATCGAATTCAGTATGAAAACCAGATTCTTTGCGGGCTTGCTGCTCTTGAGTTTTACTAGCTGCCAAAAGGATACTATTCGCGACGATAATTCAGTGTGTGCCTCCACGTCCACGGTCAGAAAAGTAACCGACCTAGCGGGTATTATACAATTCAACCAAACTGAGCAGCGCTTTGCTATTTCACGCTACGTACCTGGTACTATTGATGCAGTCGATATAGGAATTGTATGTGAATTGCCGAAAAACTTGCAGCAGGAGGGAGTGCGGGTACAGTTTAGTGGTACCTACCGGGAGTACACTGGAAAGGCCAAGCCACAAATAGGAGGGCAGAAATACTACTATCTTGAACTGACAGAAGTAAAGGCAAACTAGCCGACGACGTGTGGGTAGTGACGGAGGCAAGGGTAACTTTCCGTTACTTTTGCGCTTTCATCTCGACTATTACTCCCATGCATCAGTACCACACCCTCCTGCAGCACATCCTCGACCACGGTACCCAGAAAACTGACCGTACTGGTACGGGTACGCTCTCGGTGTTCGGCTACCAGATGCGTTTCAACTTGCAGGAAGGATTTCCGCTGGTGACGACTAAGAAAGTGCACCTGCGCAGCATCATTCACGAGTTGCTCTGGTTTTTGCGCGGCGATACTAGCAACAACTCGCTGGAAGAAGTGGGCGTGACCATCTGGCGGGAGTGGGCCGACGCCCAGGGGGAACTAGGACCCATCTACGGCAAGCAGTGGCGCAGCTGGCAGACTCCCGACGGCCAGAGCATCGACCAGATTGCCCAGATGGTTCACTTGCTGCGCACCCAGCCCGATTCGCGGCGTATGGTGGTATCAGCCTGGAACGTGGCCGACTTGCCTCTCATGCGCCTGACGCCTTGCCACGCCCTGTTCCAGTTCTACGTGGCCGACGGCCGACTTTCCTGTCAACTCTACCAGCGCTCCGCCGACGTATTTCTTGGGGTTCCTTTTAATATAGCCTCCTACGCCCTGCTCACGCTCATGATGGCCCAGGTGGTAGGCCTACAGCCCGGCGAATTCATTTGGACCGGCGGCGACACCCACCTGTATAGCAATCACCTGGAGCAAGCACGCCTCCAACTCACGCGGGAGCCGCGGCCTTTACCCCAAATGCACTTAAATCCTGTTGTGCAGGACATCTTCAGCTTCCAGTACGAGGATTTCCGTCTGGAGAACTACGACCCTTGGCCCGTTATTAAGGCACCAGTAGCAGTGTAATTGCAGGAAGAGTGACAGCACAAGTCTTCTTATAAGCATACTTATATAGGATGCAGTGAACCCGAAACGTAGGCTAGAAGGTTCGCCGCATCCTGTGTAAGCGTGAGCGAGATACGGAAGCAGCGTTAGAAGAATAAGTAGAGAAAGAAGCCAGCTACCTACTTAGGTAACTCACTCTGCATAGGACAAACTAGTGCACGGAAGACGGAGTATGGTAGTAAGCGAAGTCTAAATAGGAATTATGCTATTAATGCTAGTAGTGAGGATATTAATCTGAACAATAAGGAAAACTAATCAAAGAAAAATCCAGTGATATTGGTTTGGTCGTATGTGCTGGCATGAACATGAACTCTACGCCATCACATTCTCCCAACCCGCCTGCTGCCTCAACTTTAAGTTGTCGGCAACGAACTTGGGTTGCTTTGTATTCTTTGGAAGCCAACCAGGAGGAGCGAACAGAAATATTGTTGCAAAATGATGTTACAGAGGCAGATATAGCAGAGCACATGCCAAGCTGGCTACGCATGCGGTACCGCACCTGGACAGTAAGCGCATAGCCACGGAAAAAGAATATTTCACGGAAAAGTAAAATCAAAGGAAAAAAATCCAATTGCATACTATCTTTCGTAGATGGCAGCGTCCCTTTGCCCGATGCTGACCACTTGTATGTCTGTATGTAATTCTCAACTAAGCCGGGAACACCGGACTTGGGTTGCTTTGTATGCCTTGGAAACCGGCCGTAGTAGCGAGAAGAGGTGCTTCGGCTTAATGAAATAACCGAGGCTGATATTTACGAATTTCACGCCAGCTGGCTACGCATGCGCTGTCGGGTTCCGCCGGGCATTGCGGGTTTGGCTAGTCGCCAACGAACGTTGCTTCAGTAGTTTGGGGTAGCATGCCTGTCTGCTAGTCGAAGATGGTGCAATCCCACATGGGCGTTTGAAGAAAATAGGGTGTCTCCGAGCTGCTGCACGGGCCGCAGCCCGGCAATATTGGCCGTAAAGACAGCTTCAGCGGCTAGTAGGTCGGCGGGAAGGTAGAGGCCTTCTTGCCAGCCAAATCCAAGAGCCAAAGCAATGGTACGGAGGTGAGCTAGACGCACCCCCGCCACGCAGCCCGTTGCTGCGGCTGGCACGTAAATTACGTGCTCGCGTAGCCACCCTACCGCCGCCGACACGGTTTCTGCCACGTACCCGGCGGGAGAAAGTAGTACCACGTCGTCTAGGTTGCGCTGGGCCCGCTCTTGAGCCGCTAGTACGTAGGTAAGGGCATTAGGTCCTTTGCAGAAGGACACCGGGGAAGGCTGCGTACTTACGTTTTCGGCAAATGCAGCGCGCTCCACCGGGGTTTCCAGCGGCGTAAATGGCTGGCCGGTCACTAGCCATTCGCAGGCCGAGGTAGTAGGCGTGTAGAGGCCCCCGCCTTGGCGCCACAGTTGCAAGCGCAGCCGACATGGCATCTGCGCAAAGGCATCGGCTAGCGGCTGTAGGGTAGCTAGTAAGGCGTCGGCCGTGACCAGGGCCGGGGGCAAGGCGAAGTGCAGCGCCGCCGCTGCCCGGTGCAGCCGGTGCAGGTGGTGGGGCAAGTACAGAATGCTTCCATGGGCCCACACCATGGTTTCAAAGAACCCATCGTTGAAAAACAGCCCTCGGTTGGGTAAGGAAAAGGTAAAGCTCTCGCTAGAGAGGAGCTGGCCGTTGTAGAGTAGCACCGGATGCGGAGTAAAGTAAAGAGTAAGCTTGCCGCGCCACTAGTAGCCAGATGCGCTCCTTACCGCGTGCTTACGCCGGCAAAGTTACAACAAGCCAAACCGCTTGCCCGGTAGCGCCTTCACCACGCTGCGAAATTCCAGGCCCAGCAGCAGGGACGTTGCCGTATGAATGGGTAGCTGGGCCTTCCACGCCAGGTTGTCGAGGTGCTCCTCCCGGTTGGGACTGGTTTGCAGCACCGCAACCAACTGAAACTCCTCCGTGGTAAAGTCGGAGGCATCGTAGGCGGTAGGAGCCTTGAACTTCCCGTTGAAGTGCAGGGCGGCATCCCAGTTAAGCAGTTCTTCCAGGTCCTGGGGCTGCGAGTAAAGTGCCGCGCGGTTTGTCTTGATAAGCTCGTGGCAGCCCTCTGACGCTGGCGAACCTAAGGGCCCAGGCACAGCTAGCACATCCCGATTGTAGCCCTGGGCCAAGTCGGCGGTAATGAGGCTCCGCCTTTCTTCGCCGCTTCTATTACCACGGTGCCATCGGCTAAGCCCGCAATAATTCGATTTCGGGCGGGAAAGTTGTACTTATCGGGTTGGGTGCCGAGGGGAAATTCTGTGAGCAAGCCGCCCTGGCTGAGCATTTTCTCGGCCGTTTTGCGGTGCGTCGGTGGGTAAAGCTTATCCAGACCAGTCGCCATCACGCCAATCGTTTCCAGGCCCTCTTGCAGAGCAGCCCGGTGAGCAGCAATATCAATGCCGTAGGCAGGCCACTAATAATTAGGGGACGGTGGGAGGCAACCCCTTTTACTAATTTCTCTGTCTGCTCGCGACCATAGTCAGTGGCTTGACGCGTGCCCACAATGGCCACTGTTTTAGGATGGTTTAAGTCGGCGGTACCTTGGTAGTAGAGCAACACCGGAGCATCGGGTAGCTGCTTAAGGCGCGTGGGGAACTGCTTGCTGGTGTAAAATAGCAACTGCATGCCTTCCTGCTCAGCCTTGCGCAGGGAACCTTCGGCTTGCTTCAGGGCGGCAGTGCGCTCAGCCCCGGTCAGGATAGCTACCGTGGCCGGACCTACCCCCGGAATCTTGCGCAACTTGCCCGGCGGCAGGTGCAGCACGTTCTTGGCCGAGCCCCCGTAGCTCATCAGTTGCCGCGTGAGTTGCGGCCCGATGTTGGGGAAAAGCGTGAGGGCGACTTCGTGGAGGAGAGTGTCGTCGAACATTAACTATATATCAAGTATATAAAATAGACTTCTAGTGCCAGCAGTGGAATAATGCCAGTTACTAGTCCTTTGAAACGATAGGGTGGGCAACGGCTCCTCAGTTTAGCGCAAACCCATAATCCAATTAGAAGAAATAAGGCCAAATAAAACGTAACCCATCTGCCGTAAACAACATCCGTTTCAACGGAATCCGGATGTTGATGAATGGCGCTCAGCAAGCTGGCTATGATGATGAGAAATGCATCTGCCAGAACAGTAAATAGAAACATGGTTAGCCCGACGCCTGGCGTATCACTAGGCGTATTCGCAGCATGAAAGCTGGTCGGAGTTCCCATTAACCTTGCGCCTTGCCAATAGCGTCCAGCTCCTTCTTCATGGTCACCATGAACTTGCGGATTTTCTCTAGGCTCTGAATCACGTCAATCTTTTCTTTCAACTGAGGACCTTCTGCTTGAGCATGTCGCGGGCGCCGGGAATAGTATAGCCGCGCTCCTTTACCAGGTGGTAGATGGTGCGGAAAATGTCGATATCCTGGGGCGTGTAGAGGCGGTTTCCCTTCTTGCTCTTGCGGGGGCGCAGTTCCTCAAACTCCGTTTCCCAAAAGCGAATCAGCGACGGGGCCACGCTGAACTGGGCGGCTACCTCGCCAATGGTGAAGTACTGCTTCTCAATATCGCGCTCTTTGTAAGGCATAGGTCAGGAGAATTAAAAATCGTTGTCTGGCTGAGCGGAGGCGAAGCATCTCGCCCACTCCGTTGAGCGAATGGTAGGGGACTTAGCCGGGAGTAAAGATGGTTTGCTAAGCTCAGCAGAACAGTCAAAAGTAGGCGGCACCTACATGGGTTTCGCTTTCCGGGTTAGTAGGCTACCTTTGCCACTGGCACAAGTAGCTTTAATTGCGAAAAATAGCCAAAATACCGGCGGCCGCCAATTTCCGGCGGCCTTGTTCACGAACCTCACGAGTCCGCACAGCCTAGCTACGCGTTATCCCTGTTTTATGTCACTGCCCACCGCCAGTCACGTCCGCCAGCAGTTCCTGGATTTCTTTGCCTCCAAAGGTCACCACATCGTACCCTCGGCACCCATTGTGGTGAAGGACGACCCCACGCTGCTGTTCATTAATTCGGGCATGGCCCCGTTCAAGGATTACTTCCTCGGCAACAAGCCCGCCCCCTTTAAGCGCATTGCCGACACGCAGAAGTGCTTGCGCGTGTCGGGCAAGCACAACGACCTGGAAGAAGTAGGCTACGATACCTACCACCACACCATGTTCGAAATGCTCGGCAACTGGTCGTTTGGGGACTACTTCAAGAAGGACGCCATTGCCTGGGCCTGGGAGCTGCTCACCGACGTGTATAAGCTGCCCAAAGCCCGGCTCTACGTGACGTACTTTGAGGGCGACCAAGGCGACGGCTTGGGCCCTGACACGGAGACCCAGGAGCTGTGGCGCCAGTACGTGGCCGAAGAACGCATCCTGCCCGGCAATAAAAAGGATAACTTCTGGGAAATGGGCGATACGGGCCCCTGTGGCCCCTGCACCGAAATTCACATCGACTTGCGCGACGAAGCTGAGCTGGCTCAGAAATCGGGTCGTGAGTTGGTAAATGCCGACCACCCCCAGGTAGTTGAAATCTGGAACAACGTGTTCATGGAGTTTGAGCGCCGTGCCGATAAGTCGCTGCTGAAGCTGCCCTCGCAGAACGTAGATACGGGCATGGGCTTTGAGCGCCTGATGATGGCCGTGTCGGGCGTGAAGTCAAACTACGACACCGACGTGTTCCAGCCCCTGATCAAGTTTATTGCGGCAGAAGCTGGTTTGCTGTATCACGGCACCGCTCCGGCTACCGTAAACGACCAGCCTGCTACGGAGAACGAGAAAACGGACATTGCCATCCGCGTAATTGCCGACCATATCCGCACCATCTCCTTCGCCGTGGCCGACGGGCAGCTACCCAGCAATGTGAAGGCTGGCTACGTGATTCGTCGTATTCTGCGCCGGGCCGTGCGCTACGCCTTCTCCTCGCTCAACCAGAAGCAGCCCTTCCTTTACAAGCTGGTGCCCGTACTGGCCGATCAGATGGCTGGCATCTTCCCCGAACTTAAGCAGCAGCAGCAGTTTGTGCAGCGCGTAATTGAAGAAGAGGAAATTGCCTTCCTGAAAACCTTGGAGAACGGCCTGCGCCGCTTGGATGCGCTGGAAGAAACGGCCAAAGCCAATGGCAGCCGCATCGACGGAAAAACGGCCTTCGAATTGTCGGATACGTTCGGATTCCCGCTGGACCTCACCGCCCTCATTGCCCGCGAAAAAGGCCTAACGGTAGACGAGGAGGGCTTCAAGAAAGAGTTGGAAGCCCAGAAAAACCGCTCCCGCAATGCCCAGGAGGCTGAGCAGAGCGACTGGACCATTGTGACGCCATCGGAGGAGCAGCCTGCCTTCGTGGGCTACGACCAGGAGCAGGCCCCGGCCCGCATCCTGCGCTACCGCCGTACCGACCGCAAAGGCAAAACCGAGTACCAAGTGGTGCTCGACCAGACGCCGTTCTACGCCGAATCGGGCGGCCAGATTGGCGATACGGGTTACCTCGAATCGGGCTTGTCGAAAGTGCGCGTGATTGACACGAAGAAGGAAAACGACCTTATCGTGCACACCCTGCTAGATTTACCCCAAGACCTGGAGGCCGACTTTACGGCTGAGATTGACCACGCTCGCCGTGACCAGATTCGCCGTAACCACACCGCTACGCACTTGCTGCAAGCAGCTCTGCGTGAGGTAGTCGGCCCGCACGTGGCGCAGAAAGGCTCGTTGGTAAATGAGAAGCTGCTGCGCTTTGACTTCAGCCACTTCACTAAGGTAACGGACGACCAACTGCGGCAGGTAGAAACCATTGTGAACCAGCGCATCCGTCAGCAGATTCCGCTGGATGAGCGCCGCAACGTGCCCATTGATGAGGCCAAAGCGCTGGGTGCTACTGCCTTGTTTGGCGAGAAGTACGGTGAGTTTGTGCGCGTTATCACCTTCGATCGGGAGTTCTCGGTAGAGCTCTGCGGCGGCACCCACGTGCGCACCACTGGCGACATTGGCTTCTTCAAAATTACCTCGGAAAGCGCGGTAGGAGCTGGTGTGCGCCGTATTGAGGCCGTAACGGCCGAGGCGGCCGAGGCCTTCGTGAATCAGCAGTTGGATTTGCTAGTACAGGTACGCGAGGCCCTGGGTAACCCCCAGCACCTTATTCCCAGCATCGAAAAGCAAACTGAGGAAATTGCCGGCCTGCGTAAGCAGATTGACCAGTTTGCCCAGCAAAGCATCAACCAGCAGAAAGACCAGCTGGTAGGCCAGGTGAAGCCCCTAGGTGGCGTCAGCTTTCTAGCAGCCCAAGTGCAGGCTACTTCAGCCGACGGCCTCAAAACCCTGGCCTTCAACCTGCGTCAGGCAGTACCGAACTTGGTAGCGATACTAGGTGCTGAAATCGACGGGAAGCCTCAGCTGGCAGTAATGCTTGATGATGAGCTGGCCAAGGGAGGGAAGCTGAACGCTTCGACCTTGGTGCGCGAACTAGCCAAGGAAATTCAGGGCGGTGGCGGCGGTCAGCCTTTCTTCGCTACGGCCGGCGGCAAGAACGTGGCAGGTATTGGGGCGGCCATCGGCAAGGCAGAAGAGCTGATCAGCAAAGCACTAGCTTAAACTATGCGCTTGGGTTTACGTGCAAGGGTAAGCTTTTCAAGTAGCCTGTCTAACATATGAATAAGCTGTTTGCCTGGTTAAGGGGCCGAAGTGCAACGGAGAAATCCGGGGGTGCTTCGGCCCCTTTTTCTATCAATAATGCCGAGGTAAGCTACCTGGACGCTCGCAGGGCAAGCTGGCCCACCCCCGATGGGGCAGCGTATCGGGTGGAAGTGCGCCGCCCACGAGGTACGGTAGAAACGCGCACGTATCGGCTGGATGCTGGGCCGGAGTGGTTGTGGCAAGTGCAGCTTGAAGCACCAGACGCTTCGCGGGGCCAACTACAGCAAAGTCGGGTGCGCTACTGGCCTTGGGGGCAGGAACACACGCGCACAGAAATTTCCTTTTTGGCGGGCCTTCGGCTGATTGAGCACTGGGAGTATTTCGGGAACGGCGAGCTGCTTCGCCACCGCTCCTCGCAGCAGGGGCAGCCTACGCAGCGCTACGTACATACCCCGGCCGAAGTCTATACCTACACAGAGCAGATGCCCGTGTACCCCGGCGGACAGGAGCAATTGCTCAAGGATATTAGTCGGTGGACGAAGTACCCGGCCGTATCCCTGCGCAATAGACACCAAGGGAAGGTATTTGTGAAATTTGTGGTGGGCGCCGATGGCTTGGTGGACGATATTAGAATCGAGACAGGGGTGACGCCCGAACTAGATGCTGCCGCTCTTGCTGCGATACGCAGCATGCGTTCGGTGCGCTTTCGGCCAGGGTTCCAAAACTGGCGAGCTGTGTCGGTGCACTTCACAGTTCCCATAACTTTTGCTATCAATTAGAGAGTGGGTAGCTACTAGACGCCGCCGATGCGGGTATTACTATACCGCAAGGCAATGCTCAGCGTCACTACTGTATGCTTGGATTATACATAGGTGTTAGTATTTTTGAATGTCTAGTTAGCCACTTACAACGGGCACTGTGCAGTAGTGGATGGAAGCTCCTAGTGCGCAAGGTTCGTTTCCATATAGCCTCGCCATCCGTTATTTTCTGTGAGACGCATCCTTGTTTTGGCCTTTTTCCTGGGGGGGCGGGTAGCCGCTGCTCAAAGTCTGACGGAGTTTTTCAATGCCCAGCCGGGCAACCACAGCGACGGGGGGTTTAGAGTAGCTCCTGACTTGCGCACTGATACTATCCGCACAGCAGCTGATGCCGGCACGGTAATGCGCTACTTTCCTACCGGACAATTGCAAGAACAGTTACCTTACCGCAGCTTCCGAAAGCAGGAGCTGCACGGTACCCAAACCCGCTGGTTTGCTTCGGGCCAGGTGCAGGCGCGCGAGGAGTACGTGGATAACCGCCGCCACGGTGAGTTGCTGACTTATTATCCTAGTGGCACTGTACGCCGCCGTGAACACTACCAGCATGGTCAGCGCCTCACGGGTGAGTGCTTTGCCCCCGATGGGCAGCCACTGGCTTACGTTGACTATATGCTGATGCCGGAGTATCCCGGCGGGCTGAACGCCTTGTTGCAGACGATTGGTAGCACAACTAAGTACCCCAAGCTTGCGCTAAAGCAAGAGCAGACAGGCCAAGTGCAGATTGCTTTCATCATTGACAAGAAGGGGCAAGTAAGCAATGCACATGTGCTTAGGAGTGTGGCACCGCTACTCGATGCCGAAGCCCTGCGCGTGGTGAATAGCCTGCGCGGCTGGAAACCGGGCCGCCTGGATGGAGAAGCGGTTGATGTATACTTTACCCTGCCCGTCACCTTTACCATTCAGTAATTTATTGTCTTCACCTAACCATATTCTATGCGTATTTCTACTCTTCTGCTTACTGCTGGTCTACTAGCTGGGCTAGCTACCACTACCTCGGCTCAGACCTTTACCGACCCTGGTGCCTACAACAACTTTATTGTGAGCGAGCAGCGGGCTATGCTCAAGAAAAACCTGCGCTACATCAGCAAATCGGCCCACTCCGACAACGAGAAAAAGATTGATGCCAAGCGCCAGGATCTTATTAAGCAAACCGAGTTGTCGTTGAACAAAGTGGCCAAGATGCCCGCCTTTCAGGATGACAAAGGGTTTAAGGAGCAAACCACGGAGGCACTTTATCAGCTGCTGAAAGTATACTCGGAGGACTACAAGGCCGTGGACATGCTGGCGGCCACTCGCACGGCTACCATCGAAAACATGGAGCAGTACTTCAAGCTGCAAGAAGTTGCGGAAGCCAAGCTGCAAGTAGTGAACGACTCCGTAGATGCGGCCCAGCATCGGTTTGCCCGGCGCCACAACATGACTATTTCGGAAGATCCTGAAGGCAAGCGCCTTGCGGCCTACATGCGGCAGGTATCGGAAGTAAATGCCTACCAGCACAAGGTGTATTTGGCCCAGTTCCGCATTGAAAAAGCCAACGCCCGCCTCACCGATGCGCTCAATTCTCAAAACGCCGCCGCGTTTGAGCAGGCCCGTTTGCAACTCCTGGAAGACACCAAAACGGCTGCCACCGAGCTGGCCGCTATTGTTCCTTTCCGGGGTAAGGATGCGCAGTACCGCGACGCGGCACGCAATCTGGTGAAGTTCTATGCCGGCTTTGCGGCCAACCAAGCCGCCCAAATGAAAGAGCTATTGGAGCGCAAAGACAGCTTCACCAAGGCCGATGCCGATAAATTCAACGGCTTTATTACGGTATACAATACTCAGAATCAGAAGTTGGCTACCGCCTACAACCAGGCCGGCAACAACTTCCAGGCTACCTACGTTCCGGTGTTCAACGACTAAGACTGTGTACAGAAACCAGCCATACTGGCTGCTGGCAGAGGGGCCAGGAGTAGGTATGGTGAGACGCGAGGCCAATTTCGCTTCGTACAAGTCAAGTAGGTTAGGAGCGAACTGAGGCTCTACCATGGGGCGTCGGTGTCCGCTCGACAGCAGTTTCCTGCGGAAACCATACTAGAAAAGACCTTCTTTCAGCGGCGTGAGCGTGTGGTACATGACTCGCTCCGCCGAAAGAAGGTCTTTTCGTATGCGGAACATGACACCTTTTCTCGGGTAGATAGTTTTATCTTGCAGCCCCGGCGGCCTACCCGCCTACTTTTTCTATGGACGACAGCATCAAAGCAAAATACCAGCCCGTTATCGGCCTCGAAGTGCACGCCCAATTGCTCACGCGCAGCAAAATGTACTCTTCCGATGAAAACGAGTACGGTGCCCTGCCCAATAACAACCTCAGTGTCATTACTCTGGGCCATCCCGGTACGCTCCCACGCGTGAACTCCACTGCGGTGGAGTATGCCATGAAAATGGGTCTGGCCACCAACTGCCAGATTCGCCGCAATAATCTGTTTGCGCGCAAGAACTACTTCTACCCCGACCTTCCCAAGGGCTACCAAATCACTCAGGATAAAACGCCCATCTGCACCGGCGGCCACGTAGAAATCCGCTTGTCTGACGGTTCCACCAAGAAAATTGGTATCACCCGCATCCACATGGAGGAAGATGCAGGGAAGTCCATGCACTTGGCCGGAGAGGTAGAAACCCTAGTGGACCTGAACCGCGCCGGCGTGCCCCTCATTGAGATTGTGTCGGAGCCGGATATTCGTACCTCGGAGGAAGCCTACGCCTACCTGGCAGAAATCAAGAAGCTGGTGCAGTACCTGGACATTTGCGACGGCAACATGGAGGAAGGCTCTCTGCGCTGCGACGCTAACATTTCGGTGATGCTGAAAGGGGCCGATCAGTACGGCACCAAGGTAGAGGTGAAGAACATGAACTCCTTCCGGAACGTGCAGCGCGCCATCGACTATGAGATTGAGCGGCAGATTGCCATGGTGGAAGCCGGTGAAATCATCGACAGCGAAACGCGCGGCTTCGACGCTCAAAGCGGCACTACCAGCGGCCAGCGTTCCAAGGAAACGATGAACGACTACCGCTACTTCCCCGAGCCCGACCTGCCCCCGGTAGTTATTGATGATGAGTGGCTGCACCGCGTGCAAGCCGAGTTGCCGGCCTTGCCTCAGCAATTGTACGCCCGCTTCACGGGTGAGCTGGGGCTCTCAGACTATGATGCTACCGTGCTGACGGCCGACAAAGATGTGGCGCTCTACTTCGACGAGCTGACGCGCCTAACCACGAACGCCAAAGCTGCCGCCAACTGGGTGACGGGCCCCGTGAAAGCCTACTTGAACGAGCGCGCCCTCACGCTAGAGCAATTCCCGCTCACGCCCCAGCACCTAGCCGACATCATCAGCCTCATTGATGCAAACAAGATCGGTCACTCGGTAGCCAGCAAGCAACTCTTCCCGTACCTGCTCGACAATCCCACGCAAACGGCCGCCGCGGCGGCCGAAGCCCAGGGCCTGTTGCAGCAGTCGGACGCTGGCGCTCTGGAAGCTCAAATTCAGCAAGTGCTCGATGCAAATCCTGCCAAGGTGGCGGAATATCGGGCTGGCAAGAAAAGCCTCACGGGTATGTTTATGGGTGAGTTGATGAAGCTCACGGGTGGCAAAGCTGACCCCAAGCTGGCCAACCAACTGCTGCGCCAGAAGCTCGACGCCTAAGCCACGGTTCCGTTGTATCTTGAAACCCACCGGTACATGCTAGTGCCGGTGGGTTTTTGTTAGGTGGTATGACTGTGGGTTGATGCCGTTGAACTGTACATGTTTGCTCTTGCTCGGCGAGTTTATCCTAATCGGGTATCAGGGACTATCGACTCCCGAGGAAGAAGTACGTGTGCCCTTCGCCAGAACCAGCAGGTCCTTGAGCCATCAAGGGGAGCCCCGCAGCCAAGCAACTGGGCCGGAGGCACGCCAGGCGGGAAGCTGGCACCGTACGGCCCAGGGGCAGCCCTTCCCGTCCCTGTGCTTACCCGATACGGCGGGTGTACGCACGGATATAGCTACGCTGCGTGGTCGCTACGTTCTGGTTACCCTGTGGCAACCTGGCCGCCTTACTAATGAAGCCCAAGTGCTCAACTTCCAGAAGCTGGCGCGGCAGTTTGGCCCTCGGGGGCTGGTGCAAGTGCATATTGCCTGTGCAAGCCCGCGGCGTTTGTGGCAGCAGTCTGTGCGTGCTAGTGGCCTGCCAGGTACGCACCTGCGGGACATGGGCCGTGGTAAGCAGAAAAGGGCTACGGAGCTGGTGGATTCCCAATTACCACTCACCTTGCTGATTAGTCCGGATGGGTACGTGCTAGCGCGTAATCTGCACGGCAGAGCCCTGGGAGAGAAAATTGCGGAGTACATTCCGCTCGACTAATGACTAAAAGCGCGGGAACCGACCAGGCCACACTGGTGTACTAAGAAATGCCAACACGTATAGAATCCGGGTCAGCATTCCTGAATTACGCCTGAAATCGGCAACTTGCGGGCTCAACGCTTGTCTCTTGCCAAACGGTATACCGGCCCGCAGCCGGTCCGCACTCCGAATGACGCACAAAATGAAGAGTTTCCTAGTTATGGGTGCCCTGCTGGGTATGGTCAATGCCTGCAGCAAAAATACAACGCCTACTACCGGTACCGCTAGCACCGCTGCCGGCTACCAAATCAACGGCCAGCTGCAAAATGCTCCCGCCGGCACGAAGCTGTACCTGGCGGAGCTAGGCGACACCCAATTTGTGTCACGCGATACGGCTACGGTAAACGAAAAGGGAGAATTCACCTTCACGGGTTCCGTGCCCGAAGCCGGGCTATACCAGGTAAAGGCCAACGACCAAAACCAAGTGTTGCTAGTGCTCCAGAATGGCGCCCGCGTGCGGCTCACCGGCGACGCGCAGAAGCTCAGCGACACCTATACCGTGCAGGGCTCCCCCGACTCCGAGTATCTTCAGCGCGTGAGCCGCTCCGTGTTGCAGAGCCAGCGTGCTTCGCAAGCCGCCATGCCCCGGCTGGAGCAGCGTTATAACCAAGCAGCTCAGGCCGGCCGCTCCGATTCTATGGCTGCCATTCAGCGGCAAGCGGAAGCGCTTCAAACCCAAGGCCAAGCCGAGGTACGCCAGTTGGTGCGCCAAAATCCAGGGTCAGTGGTGTCGGCTTTCGTGGTGAGCGGGGTGCTCAACCCAGAAGAGAACTTTGGGTTGGCAGATACAGTAGCTACTCAGCTGAAGAAAACCATGCCTGACTCGCGCTATACCAAATCGTTGGTAGCGCGCTTGGAGCCCATGCGTGCCACGGCCGTAGGCTCGGTGGCCCCCGAAATCAACCTAGCCGCTCCTGATGGCAAGCCGGTGACGCTTACCAGTCTGCGTGGCAAGTATGTACTCATCGACTTTTGGGCTAGCTGGTGCGGACCCTGCCGCCGCGAAAATCCCAACGTGGTGAAGGCCTACAACAAGTATAAGGGCAAGGGATTTGAAATTTACGGGGTTAGCTTCGACCAAGACCGGGGCAAATGGCTGAACGCTATTAAGTCCGATGGTCTTACCTGGACCCACGTCTCTGACCTGAAAGGCTGGGAAAGCGCCGCGGGCCAGAGCTACAGCATCAAATCTATTCCGGCTTCTATTCTACTAGATCCTCAAGGTCGTATCATCGGCAAAAACCTGCGCGGTGAAGCCCTGGAAGCGAAGCTCGCCTCCGTGATGAAGTAGTAGTAGTGCCATTACAGCAATAAAAAGCCCCACCGTAGTGGGGCTTTTTATTGCTGTAGCCTCTCGGTCGGCTACGTGGATTAAAGGAACATGCGCTGCATCGCCTGCCAAAGCTGCTTTTTGCGGCCGGCATCATACTCCAGCATGCTTACTTCACTAGCGCCTAGAAAGGCGGTGTCCCCAAAAAGGAGTACCGGCTCGTAGGGCTGGGTGGTGTAAACAGCCACATCCAGCAGGTTTTTGCCAAAAGCCAGAAACTGCTTTGCCGCCAGGTGCTGCCGTAGCTACACAGCGCCACTGGATAGGTGGGGTGCTCTACATTTACCAGCACTACGTCTTCCACAATGAGGCGAATAGCCTTGAGAATGTTATTAAGAAAGACGTTGCGGGGCAGCTTGCGGAAGGCATCTTCGGGCAAGCGTACCAAAATGATAAGCCCGTTTGGGTTACTGCCCAGTGTAGAGAACGGAATATGCGCTACGGGCGACTGAGTAGGCGTAGGTTGCACGCGCCCAGCGGGAGCTGCCGCCGCGGCCGGCAGCTGCGCCAGTGAGGGCGTCACCGAGCTCGCGCACGGGAGCAGCGGGGGCCGCTAGTGGGGGCCTGAACGGGTGGGGGC
>NZ_JZIR02000067.1:0-15849 GCF_000961955.2 Hymenobacter sp. AT01-02 | reverse complement strand
CGTGGTGCAGCAGTGGACCGATAACGGCAATGACGCCCAACGCTGGCAGATTGTGAGCCTGGGCGACGGCTACGTGAAGCTGGTGCACAAAGGCACCAACCAGTGCCTCGACGTAGATAACAACCTGTCCAACCCTGGCACCGGCGTGCATCAGTACACCGACAACGGCAACGATGCTCAGCGCTGGCGGCTTGACTTGATGCCCGTACCGCTCAACAGCGGCCGCACTACCCTCGCCATGCGGGACGAAGCGCCGGCCGGGGCGCTAGCGGCTTTCCCCAACCCTGCCCGCACTACCCTCACCCTTACCTTCGTGCCCCGTCACTCCGAAACGGTAAGCCTGGACGTGTATAGTAGTACGGGCCAGCTCGTTTGGCATCGTACCCTGTCGGCTACGGCGGGGGTAGCGGCCACCACCAGCTTTTCTACCGAAGCATTGCCCGCTGGCTTCTACACTACCCGCTTAACCTCGAAGAGTAGCGTGCAGCGCTGCGCCATAGTAGTAACGCACTAGTAGTGGCCTTGGCGTCAAAGCTGCCAGCCGGGGTGCTGAGCTGTATCTTTTCATCTCTCTCGCTATGTCTGTTCCTTCCTTAGTTCGTGCTGCCCTGCTGGGTTTTGGGTACCTGGCTACCCTTACGGCTACTGCCCAAGCGCCACAACCGCCCACGCGCACCTTCACAAACCCACTGCGCGACGAAGGCCCCGACCCGTGGGTAATTCGTCGGGGGAGCACATACTACTATACCAACACCACGGGTAGCAACATTACGCTCTGGAAAACCACTTCCTTGAGCGGCGTGAAAGAAGTCCCAGCCACCGTGGTCTGGACGCCCCCAGCTACCGGCCCCAACTCCACCCAGATTTGGGCTCCCGAGCTGCACTACCTGAGTGGCAAATGGTACCTCTACTACACGGCCACCAATAAAGCCACGCCCGGCGATGCTGCCCGCTACGTGTTCGTGCTGGAAAATGCCAGTTCCGACCCTACCACGGGTACCTGGGTAGATAAGGGCCGCGTCAATACCAAGTACACCGGCCTCGATGGGTCGGTGTTTGAACATAAGGGGAAGCAGTATTTTCTGTACTCGGCGTACGTGGGGCCGCAGAGCGTACTAGCCATTGCGCCTCTCCAAAACCCGTGGACGTTGCAGCCCGGTACGGAAGTTATTATTGCCGCGCCCACGCACCCTTGGGAAAAGGGTGGGGGCCGGCAGATTTTAGAAGGGCCGGAATTTCTGTCCGGCAAAAAAGGCCAATTGTTTATCGTGTACTCCGCTAGTGCATGCTGGGACGACAACTACTGCCTCGGGATGCTCACGGCCCCGCAGGGCAGCGACCCACTGCGGCCAGAATCGTGGTCAAAAGCAGCTCAACCGGTCTTTCGCCCGTCGGCTGAGAATGGCGTGTGGGGCACCGGCCACAATAGCTTCACTACCTCTCCCGACGGCCGACAGAACTGGCTGGTGTACCACGCCAAAACTGCGGCCGACGGCAAATGCGCCGGCCGCAGCTCCCGTGCCCAGCAGTTTACTTGGAACCCCGATGGTACGCCTAACTTTGGTGTCCCCGTGTCCTTACAGACGCCGCTACCCCGTCCTTCTGGCGAATAAGGCCGCGGCGGGCCGGGCACCTTGGCTCGGTTGCACCTGCATACTTCGCTTTCCACCAGTACCACTTTCCTTCTTTTCCTACTTCTCCCATCCGCATGCAGAAACTAGTGCTCTTTCTCGCCCTGCTAGGCCTCACTACCAGCACGTACGCGCAGAAAACTAAGGTTAAAACCAAAGGTCCGGCCGCCCTGGCCGCGACGATGCAAGACCGGCGCTGGTCGGCTGAGAAAGCCAACGCCTGGTACAAAGCTCACCCCTGGATGACGGGCGCCAACTTCGCCCCTAGCACGGCCATTAATCAACTGGAGATGTGGCAGGCCGATACATTTGACCCTACCACCATCGACCGGGAGTTAGGCTGGGCTGAAGGTATTGGGTTCAATACTATGCGCGTATTTCTGCATAGTGTGGCCTGGCAGCAAGACCCCAAAGGCTTTAAGGACCGGGTGAATACCTACCTCGGTATTGCCGATAAGCACCACATTCAGACCATCTTGGTTTTCTTCGATGATTGCTGGAACAAGGTGCCACAGGCCGGTCCGCAGCCTGCTCCCAAGCCTGGTATTCATAACTCAGGCTGGATGCAGGACCCCGGCGACCCAGCTTCCCGCGACTCGGCAACCTTCGTGAAGCTGAAGCCCTACGTGCAAGATGTATTGGCAAGCTTCCGCAACGACAAGCGCATCTTGCTCTGGGACTTATACAACGAACCTGGTAACAACGGCAAGGGCACTTCATCGCTACCCTTGGTGCGCAATGTGTTTAGCTGGGCCCGCGAAATCAACCCCGCGCAGCCCCTTAGCGTGGGACTCTGGAATTGGGAATTTGAAGCCCTCAACCAGTACCAGATTCTGCATTCCGACGTGGTTACTTACCACAACTACGACGAAGCGCCCGCCCACCAGCGCGTGATTGAACTACTGAAAACGCACGGCCGCCCGCTGATTTGCACCGAGTACATGGCGCGGCCCCGCAACTCGCGCTTTGTGAACATCCTGCCACTACTTAAAAAGCAGAATGTAGGAGCCATCAACTGGGGCTTGGTAGATGGCAAAACCAACACCAAGTACCAGTGGGATGTGCCCATTGCCGATGGTAGTGAGCCCATGGAGTGGTTCCACGAGGTATTTCGCAAGGACGGTACGCCCTACCACCAAGACGAAACCGACCTGATAAAAAAGCTGAGTGGCCGCTAGGCTGTAGGCTTTCATTACGTGCTAGGGTCTTACCTGCTTTGCCATGAGCGCAGGGGAGGTAGGCACTGGCTAACTACTGTTCAGCACTCTTTCTCCGCATGAGGAAACTATCTATTCGTGTGCTGCTGGCTGTTGCGCTGGGAGTGACCCAGGTAGCGCATGCCCAGCAACCAACGGCTGCCGCTACCTTCACTAACCCCCTGTTGCCCAGCGGCGCCGACCCGTGGAGCATCTACCACGATGGATTTTATTACTACACCCACACCACGGGCCGCAACATCACGCTCTGGAAGACGACTTCCCTGAGCCAGCTGAAAACAGCGCCGAGTAAAGTGGTGTGGACGCCGCCGGCCACCGGCCCCAACTCCCGCGAGATTTGGGCGCCGGAACTGCACCGGCTGAATGGTAAATGGTACCTCTACTACGCGGCCGATGCGGGTGCCAACCTGACGCACCGTTTGTGGGTGCTTGAAAATAGCGCAGCTGACCCTCTGCAGGGCACTTGGGTTGACAAAGGCCAGATAACCGACACCACAAACAAGTGGGCCATCGACGGGTCGGTATTCGAAAATAAGGGGCAGCTCTACTTCGTGTGGTCGGGGTGGGAAGGCGACCAAAACGGCCGCCAAAACATCTACCTGGCCCGCATGAAGAACCCCTGGACAATTGAAGGACCGCGCCTCAAAGTATCGACGCCGGTGTACAGCTGGGAGCGTAACGGCGACCTGAACTCGCCCCAAGACCCGCCCCACGTAGATGTAAACGAAGGACCGGAGGTACTGCGCCACGGCAACAAGCTGGTCCTCATTTATTCCGCCAGCGGGTGCTGGACGGATTACTACGCCCTCGGAATGCTCACGGCCTCGGCCGATAGTGACTTGCTACAGCCCGGCTCCTGGACGAAGTCTCCGAAGCCCGTGTTCCAGCAAGATGCCGCTGCCGGAGTTTTTGCACCGGGCCACAATTCCTTCTTTAAGTCACCCGACGGCACCCAGGATTGGATTCTCTACCACGCCAACGATGCCCCCGGCCAGGGCTGCGGCCGGTTCCGCACGCCCCGTGCCCAGCCCTTCACCTGGAACCCCGACGATACCCCTGCCTTTGGCACCCCCGTTCCCCCAGGCCAACCCCTCGCTCGGCCCTCCGGCGAAAAGTAGAAAGCCAAAAAGGCCCGCCGAATCATCCGGTGGGCCTTTTTTATTGAAATAAGGAAGGGGTTTGACCGTGAGCAAGGGGTAGCTTTTCGGGCCTAATCCTCAAGCTGGCTCCTGGGCCATCGTTTGCTTGTAGTGCACCTCTGGCAAGTCGCGGAGGCGTTCCGTCGCGTACTCCGGGGTGATGTCGCGCTGAGGATTCGCGAGCAACTCATAGCCCACCATGAATTTGCGCACCGTGGCCGAGCGCAATAGGGGGGGGAAGAAGTGCATGTGCAGGTGCCAGCTCTCGTGGTCTTGGCCGTCGGTGGGGCGCTGGTGCAGCCCCGCGGAGTAGGGGAAGGAGGTCTGGAACAGGTTGTCGTAGCGAATGGTAAGGCGGCGAATAGCGTCGGCAAAACTATCCCGCTCGGCCTCGGTCAGCTGGGTAATATCCTGCACGGCGCGGCGCGGAACTACCAGTGTCTCAAAAGGCCACGCTGCCCAAAACGGCACCAGCACCACGAAATGCTCATTTTCCAGTACCACGCGCTTTTGCTCGCGCAGTTCAATTTCCAGGTAATCGGTAAGAAGAGTGCGGCCGTGCTGCTGGAAGTAGGCTTCCTGCTGCACAGTTTCCTTAGCGGGGTCGCCGGGTACGGTGCGCTGGGCCCAAATCTGACCGTGGGGATGGGGGTTGGAGCATCCCATTACCTGGCCCTTGTTTTCAAAGATTTGCACGTAATTGATGTCCGGGCGGCTGCCCAGAGTCTGAAACTCATCTGCCCATACATCCACCACGCGGCGAATATCCGCGGTGCTCATTTCGGGCAGTGTCAGATCGTGCCGGGGAGAAAAGCAGATAACCCGTCCTACCCCCGATTCTGCCTCGGCCCGCAGCAAACTGCCCAGTTCTACCGTGCCGGTTGGGGCATCGGGGGTGAGAGCGGCGAAGTCGTTATCGAATACGAACGTGCCATCGTACTGCGGGTTTACTGACCCATTGGCGCGGGTGTTGCCGGGGCACAGGTAGCACGTAGGGTCGTAGGCCGGGCGCTGACTGCGGTCGGGCGCCTCCTGCTGGCCCTGCCAGGGCCGCAGGGCCCGGTGCGGCGACACCAGCAGCCAGTCGCCCGTGAGCGGATTAAAACGACGGTGAGGATGCTGAGCGAGGTCGAAGGAAGCCATGCAAAAGAAGTAGATAGTGCGTTAGAGCAGCAGTAGAGAGCTGCTCTAACGCAGCCAGGAAAAGAAATAGGCCGCGCCTACGGGCGGCCAAGAAGCAGCAAACGCTAAGCTACGGATGGTACGAGTACGTCCACGCCGCCCACAATGGTGGTCTGGTAGGTTTCAAGGTGAAGGCCTAACTCCTGCTGATAAGCTGCTTTCATAGCCGTCACAAACGCCTCTACCTGATCGGGAGCCACTAAGTTGATGGTGCAGCCTCCAAAGCCGCCCCCCATCATGCGGGCTCCGAAAACGCCCGGCAAGGGTTGAGCTGCGGCTACCAGCACATCCAGTTCGCGGCAGCTCACCTCATAATCGTCGCGCAGGCCGGCGTGAGAGCCGTACATCTCTTGTCCGAACGCGGGCAAATCACCGGCAATCAGGTGTTGGCAGGCGGCCTCTACGCGAGCGTTTTCCTCTACCACGTACCGGCAACGGCGGTATACCACGTCGCCCAACTCCGCCTGATGTTCCTGCAACTGATCTAAGGTAGCGTCGCGGAGGCTCTGTACCTGGGGGTAGTGCTGGCGCAGTACTGCTACGCCCTGCTCACATTCCTGGCGCCGGGTATTATACTCGGAGCTAGCCAAGGAGTGCTTCACGCCGGAGTTGCACAGCACAATGTGGCAGGCCGTAGTATCGAAGGGAAAATATTCGTAGTCGAGGGAGCGGCAATCTAGGCGCACTACATGGTTGGGGCGGCCGAAGAGACTGGCAAACTGGTCCATGATACCGCACTGTACTCCGGCAAACTCGTGCTCGGCCAATTGAGCCATACGGGCCAGTTCCATTCGCTTTAAGTCGGCACTCAGAAGCTCGTTCAGGGCAAAAGCCAAACCGCATTCTACCGCTGCCGACGACGACAGGCCCGCGCCCATGGGTACATTGCCCCCAAACACGCAATCGAAGCCGGGAACGGTAATGCCGCGCCGCTGAAATTGCGCTACTACTCCTTTTAAGTAGTTTGCCCACTGGGTTTCGCCGCGCTCTACCTCGGCTAGTTCTACGGTGTAATGCTCGTCGTTATCAAAGGAGTAGAGCCGCGCAGTGCTCGTGTTATTTAAGGCTACCGCAAACAGGATTTCCTTGTCGATGGCCGCAGGCAGTACAAACCCCCCGTTGTAATCGGTATGTTCCCCAATTAGGTTTACTCGCCCAGGAGCCCGGACTAGGAGGGGGGAGGCACTAAAATGCTGCTGAAACGCTGTGGTGATTTGGTTGGATAGCATGGCAAGCCAAAGGAAGTGAGAGACAAACCTACGTTCTCTACGTAGCGAAGCAGCCGAAGATAGGGCGTGATATCTCAGCGCAATCGTTTGCAAAGCTATATTTTATTTTCAGGATGGTAAAAGGATGCAAGCTTTGTAGAGGAGTAGAAATGAAATTTATCTGACAAGAATTTGCACTACTAGCTAGATTCTCCCAAATAATTCTCAGTACTTTGTTTGAATATTGAGTAATTACTTACTAGTCTTGCGACATTAACGCCGAAACAGACGCCTAGCTGTTCACCGTTTCTGACTAACCCTCCCCCTTTCTGAGTTTCTATTAGCCGGCTAGCTAAGCCGCCGCTTGCTTTTTTGCTCATTCACTGCAAACGTTTGCAAAGCCCGCTGTATGCAAACGTTTGCAGCTTTCTTCTCTACTTCCCACATATATCCTTCCATGAATAACCCTCTACTCCGCGTGCGTTGGCAAACCATGCCTGCCTTGCTTGGGTGCCTGCCCCTCCTGGCCCCGGTAGCTGCTGCCGCCACCGATTTGGGCGTGGCTACGCACCACCAACTTATTGCCACTACCGTTTCAGGCCGCGTGCTAGACGAACGGGGGCAGGGCATGCCCGGCGTTACAGTGCTGGAAAGGGGCACTACCAACGGCGCCACTACCGATTCTGATGGTCGGTACACGCTCAGTGTTGCCGACAATGCTACTCTCTCGTTTTCCTTCGTTGGTTACGTTACCCAGGAGGTTCCGGTAAGTGGCCGCCCGGAAGTGAACATTAGCCTTGTTCCCGATACCAAAGCCCTGAATGAGGTAGTGGTAGTGGGCTATTTGACCCAGAATCGCCAAGATGTAACGGGGTCGGTGGCTTCCTTGAGCGGGCGCGAAGCCCAGCGGGCTCCCGTAGCAACCATTAGCGAGGGTATTCAGGGTCGCCTACCCGGTGTGCAGGTAATCAACTCCGGCGTGCCTGGTCAGGCCCCCATCGTAAACATTCGTGGTTTGGGTTCCATCAACGGCGGCAGCGGCCCCTTGTACATCATTGATGGGCTGTGGGTAGATAATATCCGGGACTTCAATCCCCAGGATGCGGAGTCAATTCAGGTGTTGAAGGACGGGGCCTCCCTAGCGCCCTACGGCTCCCGCGGGGCCAACGGCGTAATTATCATTACTACTAAAAAGGGCAAGTCGGGTACGCCGGCCATTTCCTTTAATACTTACGCTGGGGTTCAGAAAATCAACAAAACCTACGATTTGATGAACGCTCAGGAGTGGGCCGTCATCAACCGGCAGGCCTATCAGAACGCGGGCCGCGCGGCGCAGCCCTTCGCTGCCAACCTAACGGGCGTCGATACTGATTGGCAAAAGGAGCTGATTCGCACCGGCTCGGTGCAGGATTACAACCTAGGCTTTTCGGGCGGCGGGCCAAACTCCAACTTCCTGCTTTCCGGCGGGTACTTTACCCAAAAGGGTACGGTGCAAGGCCCCAAATTTGAGCGCTACAGCGTGCGTTTAAACTCGGGTTTCAACCGGGGCCGCCTGCGCGTGGGCGAAAACCTGCAACTGGCGCGCACCAACCAAACTCAACTCAACGGGCTGCCTTTCCTGGACGTGCTGCGCATGCTGCCCGTTATTCCGGTGATGGATGCGGCAAATCCGGGTGGCTTTGGCTTCGGCAATAACAACGCCAGCACCTTCGGCACTAACCCCATTGCCCTGCAGAAGCTGCTCAACAACACCAACGTAAACAACCGCCTTCAGGGCAATGTGTACGGGGAGCTGGACATTTTTAGCTTCCTACGCTACCGCCTGAATATGGGCGCGGAGTACCTGGCTACCACGACCGGGAAAAGCGCCAGTATGGGCAGTGGCGCCAGAATGACCCACTAAACCCCTCGTATTACGCTGAAAACCAGGGCAACAACCTGTTTACCATGGTGGAAAATACGTTGACGTTCGATAAAAGCTTCGGACAGAACAACGTAACGGCCGTAGCTGGCTACACCGAGCAGCACCAGCGCAACGAGTTTACCCGGGGCCGCAACAACGGCTACGGTACCGGTCCTGTGTACTACTGGGCTTTGGACGCGGGCAGCAGTTCGCCTCAGGTGCAGGGTAGTACCTCCGTGTACAACAAGCGCTCCTGGATTGGGCAGGTTACCTACGATTATAACCAGCGCTACCTACTGACGGGCGCTTTCCGTCGGGATGGTTCGTCGCGCTTTAGCCCGGCCGATCGGTACCGGAACTTCTATGCTGCTTCCGCCGGCTGGCGCATCTCGCAGGAGGCATTTATGGCTGATGTAACTTCCATCAGCAACCTGAAGCTGCGTGCCAGCTACGGCGTGCTGGGCAATGAGCAACTGGGCGGCGAATATTCCGGTGCCTACCGCTGGCAGGGGGTAATCAACACCAACGTGAATTACCCCTTCGGCGGTGATAACATTCAGAATGGTAGCGTTCAGACTCAGTTGCCCAGTCCCAATATTACCTGGGAAGAGCGCCGCACCACCAATATCGGCTTCGACCTGGGCCTGCTGGAAGATCGGGTTACGCTCTCGGCTGACTACTACCAGTCGGAAACCAGAAACGCCAACGTAGATCCTCCCCAGCCCATCGTCCTGGGCAATGCTGGCAGCAACCCTTACCAGCCGGTAGGGCGCATCCAGAACCGGGGGCTCGAACTGCTGCTGGGCTACAATGAAAACCGCAAAGACTTTAAGTATAGTGTCACAGGTAACGTGACCACCCTGAGAAATAAGGTTACTAGCCTGGGCAACGCGGCCAACTCGCCGTTCTTTGTTTCGGGCCCCGGCGAATCCACCCGCACCGAGGTTGGCTACGAGCTGGGCTCCTTCTTCCTCTACCAGTTCGACGGTATTTTCCAGACCGGCGACAACATTGCCAACAGCGCCCAGCCCAACGCCCAGCCCGGCGACGTGCGCTATAAGGATGTGAATGGCGACGGCCTGATTAGCGCCGCCGACCGCGCCCACGTGGGGCGCGTGTTCCCCAAGTTGCAGTACGGTCTGAACCTGACGGCCAGCTTTAAGGGCTTCGACGTGGCCGCTTTCCTGCAGGGAGTACAAGGCAACGACATTCTGAATACGGGCCGTTACTGGCTGGACCGCACCGACGACAACGGCAACTACCGCGCAGACTTCAGCCCCTGGACGCCCACTAACCTCTCTACCACTACTCCCCGGGCCATTATCTCGGGCGGGGGCGGGCAGGCCGGTGAGGCCGCTATCAACAACTCCCGCATCAATTCTACTCGGTGGCTGGAAGATGGCTCCTACCTGCGCCTGAAAAACGTGCAGATCGGCTACACCATCCCCAAAACCCTGACGGACCGGGTGAAGGGCGTGAACAGCCTGCGCTTTTATGTAACGGGCCAGAACCTGTTCACTGTCACGGACTACACTGGCTACGACCCCGAAGTAGTGGGCCTGGGCCTGTTGTCGCGCGGCGTGGATGAGGGCAGCTACCCCAACATCCGCACGGTTTCCATCGGCGCCCAACTTGGCTTCTAAGCCGCCGGCTCGCTTTCGCTCACTCTTCCCATCCGAGACTTCCCATGAAATTACATACTCTCCGATTAGCCGTGGTTGCGAGCAGCTTGCTGCTGACGACAGCCTGCGAAAAGGATTACCTGGACCAGATCAACCTAATCAGCCCACCACGGAATCGTTCTGGCAAACCGAGCTGACGCCGTAAAGGGTATTAACGCGGCCTACAGCGGCCTGCAGCAGCTAGGTACCTACCGCCGCTGGCTGCACTTTGCCTACGATTTACGCTCTGATGACAGCTTCAGCCAAAGCCCCTGGGGCGAGCTGGCCGACTTCACGCGCTTTACCCAGGCGAACTACGACTTTGAGGTATCCCAGAACCTGTGGCGCGACCATTACCGGGCCATCTGGCGTACCAACCAGGTCCTAGCCAATGTGCCAGCCATTCAAATGAATGAAACGCTGAAGAAGCGGGTACTGGCCGAGGCTAAGTTTTTGCGGGCCTTATACTACTACAACCTCGCGGCGCTTTACGGCAACGTGCCGCTGGCCCTTACTCCCTCAGACCCAACCAACTTACCTGCGCAGGCTACCGAAGCGCAAGTATGGGAGCAAGTGATTGCCGACTTGCAGCAAGCCAAGCCCGATTTGGATGCCACCTATTCCGGTGGCAACGATATGGGGCGTGCTACCCGGGGCGCGGCGGCTACCCTGCTCGGCAAAGTGTACATGCAGAACAAACAGTGGGCATTGGCTTCGGCTCAGTTTGCCGAGGTTATCAGTTCAAACCAGTACCGGCTGACTACCAACTACACGGATAACTTCCGCCACACCACCGAGAACAACACCGAGTCTATTTTCGAGGTCCAGTTCTCGGATGCCAAGCTGGGCGGCAACGATGGCGACGATGCTACGTCCTCGGAAGGCGGCCAACGCTCCCAGTTCTGGGGGGTGCCCGGCGCCGGCTTCGTGGACGGGGAGGTGCGCCCCTGGGTTGTAAACGAGTTTTTGCAGGAAGGAACCACTACCGGTGCCCGCGACCCGCGCCTCGCGGCTACGGTATTCTACAACCGTCGGCAGTTTACTACGGCACTGCCCGTAGATGCTGACACGCTGGTGTATGGCAACGGCTTCCTGAGGCGCTTCAAAGGCAACGCCCGCGACCTGAGCCGCATCTACTGGCGCAAGTACCAGACGGATTACTACCGCACCTTCGAGAACTTCGACTCGCCCATTAATCACCGCGTGATGCGCTACGCCGATGTCCTGCTGCTCCAAGCCGAAGCCCTCAACGAGCAAAACCAGACCGGCAACGCCATTCCGCTTATCAACCAAGTTCGCACTCGGGTAGGGCTGGCCCCACTCACGGCGGGTAGCTTCAGCCAGGCCAGCTTGCGCACGCAAATCATGCACGAGCGCGTGACGGAACTCACGGGCGAAGGGCTGCGGTGGTTTGACCTCAAGCGCTGGGGCCTGCTCGATAGCCAAGCCAGCATAGACCAGCTCAAGGCGCGCGATACAGACTTCAACTCCTTCCAAGTGGGCCGCTCCCGCCTGCTGCCGATTCTGCAAACCGAAGTTGACCTGGCGCGCTACCAGCAAAACCCAGGCTGGTAAGCTACTAGCTGCTTCTTAGTAAAGAGCCGTGCCGGCCTCGCGTCGGGGCGGCTCTTTCTTTCTCATCAAGGTAGAGCACCGGGTTTGTAACGTTCCGTATTCGCCTTTCTTCCTATCCGCTATATGGTTTCCCTTTCACGTCTTTCGCGCCTGCTTCCAGTTGGGGTATTAGCCCTGACGCTGGCGTGTCAAAATGGTTCGTCGCCGGCTCCTACACCCACGCCCCCCAGCCCCCCGGCCCCACCTACCTCTACTACTTTCACCAACCCGCTGCTCACGGTGGGCCCCGATCCGTGGGTGTACTTGAAAGACAACACGTATTACTATACGAGCACCACCGGCGGCAACATCGTCATTCGCAAAACGGCGAAGATGTCGGAGTTGGGTTCGGCCGTTAGTACAATAGTCTGGACGCCCCAGCAGGCTAGTATCAACCAGCGCGACTTATGGGCGCCCGAGCTCTTCTTCTTCGATGGCAAGTGGTACATCTACTACTCCGCCGACCCCTTCTGCTGCGCTGGCCACCGCGTGCACGTACTGGAAAATGCCTCCGCCGACCCTACTACGGGTACGTGGACGTACAAGGGGCGCATTGCTAACCCCACCAGTGACTTGTGGGCCATTGACGGGACCGTGCTCGAACAGAACGGCAAGCGCTACCTCATCTGGTCGGGCCATGAGGTGGAGGCCAGCGGCACGCAGCGCCTCTACATTTCGGAGATGAGCAACCCCTGGACCCTTACGGGTCCGCGCGTGGAGTTGTCGCATCCCGAATATAACTGGGAAACCAACGGGGAGCCCGACGTGAACGAGGGCCCGGAAATCCTAAAGCACGGCGACAAAACGTTTCTGGTGTATTCGGCCAGCCACTGCAGTACCGACGACTACGCCCTGGGTATGCTCACGGCGTCTTCCACGGCCGACCCCATGCAGCTCAGTTCTTGGACGAAGTCGGCCACGCCCGTATTCGTGAAAAATCCGGCGGGCCGGGCATTCGGGCCAGGCCATAATGGTTTCTTCAAGTCGAAGGATGGCACTGAGGACTGGATTATTTACCATGCTAACCCAAACTCCGGCCAGGGCTGTGGCGACAACCGTAGCCCCCGCATGCAGAAGTTTACCTGGAAAGCAGATGGCACGCCCGACTTTGGCACCCCCGTGGCCCTAGGTACCGCACTGCCCAAGCCAGCCGGAGAGTAGCACGCGGCTGGTAGAATGCCAGTAGTTGCTTTCTTTGTTGTTCACCCTTCCTTTTACGCACGTTGCATTTGTCCTTGCCCTTCCCGTTTCGCCGCCTGACCAGCTCCCTACTGGTAGCTAGCAGCTTGCTTTCCGCCTGCCAGCGCCCTGCTACTACCACTACTGCCGCCAGCCCGGCCGCCGCACCAACCACCACGGCCGCACCACTGGCTATTCCGAACCCGGTGCTGGCCGGCGACTTTCCCGACCCGTCGATAACGAAAGTGGGCGACACCTATTGGGCTACTGCTACTACTTCTAACTGGGGACCAGTTTTTCCCCTGCTAACCTCCAAGAACCTGACCGACTGGCAGTTGGTGGGTCATGTGTTTCCGGGTGAGCGGCCCGCTTGGGCCGACTACTACTTCTGGGCTCCTGAAATCAGCCAGGAAGGCCAGAAAACCTACGTGTTCTACACGGCGCACAAGCGCGGCGGCAACCTAGCCGTGGGCGTAGCCAGCGCCGACAACCCGGCTGGACCCTACACCGACCACGGCCCCCTAGTGGGCCAGCCCGATGGCTCCATTGATGGCTTCCCCATGCGCGACGAGAACGGCCAGCTTTACCTTATTTGGAAAGAGGACGGCAACAGCGTGCAGCAGCCCACGCCCATCTGGGCCCAGCGCCTAAACGATGCCCGCACGGCGCTAGTAGGAGAGAAGCAGGAGCTATTTCGCAATGATCCGGCCACCTGGGAGGGCAACTTGGTAGAAGGAGTATCCATTGTTCGCCACGAAGGCTACTTCTATGCATTTTACGCCGGCAACGGCTGCTGCGGCCGGGGCTGCACCTATGCTACCGGGGTAGCCCGGGCCAAAAATCTGCTGGGCCCTTGGGAAAAGTATGCCAAGAACCCGGTGCTAATAAACAACGATACTTGGAAGTGCCCCGGTCATGGTACGGCCATTGAGCACCAGGGGCGCTGGTTTATGCTGCACCACGCCTACGCTGCGCAAAGCCAAGAATTTGTGGGTCGTCAGGGCGTGCTCAGCGAGTTTGTGTGGACGGCCGCTGGCTGGCCGGAGTTCCGGGGTGGAAGCACGCCGATAGCCGCGGCCCCGCCAGTTGCGCGCTCGTTCACCGATGAGTTTACGGGTGCCAAGCTGCTGCCTACCTGGCAGTGGCCCGTGGAGCAACAGCCAACCTTTACTCTCCGCGGCGGCCAGCTCCAACTCACGGCCCGTCCTGACCACAGCGGCGCGGCCCTTGGGCAACCAACCACGGCTCCGAATTACACCGCTACTACTACCTTGCTTAACCCCGCCGCCTTGCCAGCAGGCTCCCAGGCCGGCCTAGCAGCCCACGGCGACCCAGACAATACCTTGTCCTTAGTAGCTGGCGGTGGCAAGGTGCAACTGGTGCAGCAGGAAAAAGGCCAGTCGAAGGTGCTTGCTGAAACCATACTACCTGCCACCAAGCGCCTGCAATTGCGGTTGCAAGCCCGCCAAGGCAGCCAATTCACCTTTGCCTGGAGTAGCGACGGAGGTACTACCTGGCAAAATATGCCGGCTAGTGGCGCTGCCGTAAACGGAAGCTACCTGCCCCCCTGGGACCGGGGCGTGCGGGCCGGGGTGCTGGCCCACGGCCCTGTTACCGCTGTTGCCACCTTCGAGAACTTTGCCCTTGTACCTCAGTCTAACTAGGCTTTCTGCCACCTGATTCCCTTCCTGCACTTATGACTCCACTCTTCCGAGTTGGCCTTGTGGCTGGCGGGGTGGCTGGTTTGTTGGTGTCTGCCTGCCAGCAGGCTGATACTACCAGCACAACCACTGCTCCCACCACCGCCGCCGATTCTACTCAATCCTCCTCAACGAGTATGCCCACATCCAGCAAATTTGGCAAAACCCCAGATGGCACTGAGGTGCAGCTGTATACGCTTACGAATGCGCACGGCCTTAAAGCTACCATCACCACGTATGGAGGTACGCTTACAAGCTTGCTGGTGCCCGATAAGAACGGAAAGCTGGGCGACGTAGTACTGGGCTTTGATGATTTGGGGGGCTACACCAGCGCCACTTACTTGCGTGAAGGTCCCTACTTCGGCGCCCTAATTGGACGCTACGGTAACCGTATCAAACAAGGCAAGTTCACGCTCAACGGTCAAACCTACCAGGTACCGGTAAATAACGGCCCCAACAGCCTGCACGGCGGCACAAAAGGCTTCGACAAAGTAGTGTGGCAGGCTACGCCCGGCACATCGGCCGCCGGACAGACCCTGACGCTGCGCTACGCCAGTGCCGCCGGCGAACAGGGCTACCCCGGCGCGTTACAGGTACAAGTGGTGTATACCCTCACGGCAGAGGACGGCCTTCGCCTGGACTACACCGCCACCACCAACCAGCCTACGGTGCTCAACCTGACCAATCACAGCTACTTCAACCTCAACCTGGGCCAGGCACCTACCATTCTAGACCACGAGCTTACGCTGCTGGCGGAGCGCTTCACGGCCGTAGACGCGACCCTGATTCCGACCGGAGCCCTGCCTTCGGTAGCGGGTACGCCCATGGACTTTCGCCAGCCCCACCGCATAGGTGAGCGCATTGAGCAGGTAGCGGGCGGCTACGACCACAACTGGGTGCTGGCCGATGCTATGCGTTCTACGCCGGCACTGGCCGCGCGCGTGTACGAGCCTACTTCGGGGCGCACAATGGCTGTGTACACCGATCAGCCGGGCGTGCAGTTTTATGCGGGCAACTTCCTGAAGGGCACACTCACGGGCAAGGGTGGGGTCACCTATCAGCAGCATGGGGGCTTCTGCTTGGAAACCCAGCACTTCCCCGACTCGCCCAATCAGCCGACGTTCCCGAGTACCGTGCTGAAGCCCGGCGAGACGTTTCACTCCACCACGGAATACCGTTTTGGGGTGCGTAACTAAGTAAGAATACGCGTTGATGTGAGCCGTGCAGCCGCCATTACGTGATGGTACTGCACAGCCCTAAGCCAGTGGCTCTGGCTCCTGGAGTTTGTGGAGGGTAGCATCTGCGTAGGTGCTGCTCACTCAAACCCGAGGAGCTAGGGCCACTGGCTTTTCTATACGGCAGGGCATGTACAGAGGTACGTGCGGGTCGAAAGCAAGCTAAGTGCTGGGTAGTAG
>NZ_JZIR02000066.1:0-760 GCF_000961955.2 Hymenobacter sp. AT01-02 | reverse complement strand
GCCCCGTGTTCTTTAGCGTGAGGTTTTTGCTAACTGTTACGGCTTCGTCGTACATAGCTTCCGCCACGTTTACGGTGCCGTTTTCCACTACCAACGTCACGCCCTCTTGCAGGCGACCAGCATCGCCCGCCGTGGGGCAGGAGCGGTCTACGTGCAAGACGGTAAGCATGGGCTGAAATCCTGCATTGGTGGTGGCATCGGTTGGGGCATCCAGAAAAGGTGAGTAGTCAATGCGGCCGTTACCATCAAAGGAAGATTGCTCGGCAAAGCCGTTCGGGGCACCAAGGGTTACAACCAGCCCGCCCGTGCCACTAGCGCCCCGCACGGCCGCGAAGGTGTTGTTGCCTAGCCAGTTCAGGCCAGCTTCTACTACGTTGGTCAGGTTAACGCCCCGCAAGGCCGTCGTGCAGCTATCAATCCGATTCTGACGAATGCTGTCGCCAGCTGAAATCAACGGCAGGCCGCGGTCAATGTCGAAAAAAGGAGTGAAGCCTATCGTGGGAGATGCTGGCCTATCCTGAATCTGCACACCGCGCTGGCACTGCGCTAATATGTTGTTGAATACCTTGTTGTTGAGACCCTCTAGTACTATGCCGAAGCCATTAATCTCGAAGCCAGTACTGGAACGATAGCCCCGCACCGTATTACCCTGAATAAACGCTCCTCCCGTTAGTAAATCACCGTTTACACCGGCTCCCGTCGCAATTACATTCCGGTCCCGATCAATGAAGGCAATACCGGCATTTTCCTCTCGGAGCAC